>JBEVLH010000343.1:0-12425 GCA_040509255.1 Hyphomicrobium sp.
GCTTAAGCGCTCAAACGATCAAGCGCGTGATGATCGAAACCGCCGTGAGATCGGAGGACGCCATCGCGCTGACGCTCTTCGTCCATCCTTCGACGGCCGACATCGTTATTTCGGGCCACAATCGCGGCGCTGATGGTTTCGGTCGGACCGATACCCAGCAGTTGAGCCTCGGCACCGGCCGTATGTTCCCCGAGTTCGACGTCACATTGCTCGCCGTTCGCCTACGTGTTCCAGACAACGCCCGCACCGCCTTCGCTGCTCTCGTGGACGGCCTCCTGCGCGCCTTCCTGGAATTTGATGCCAGCCGCATCGAGATCGACCCGCTTGCGATCATGCCTGACGGGTCGTTCTTTGCACTTTCCGCCCGCCTGGTCATTGATGATAATGCGCTATTCCGGCAGCCGGCCGTTCGGGCATTGCAGGGCACGGACGAGCTTGAGCTCAGCGCTCAGCGTCACCAATTCAATTACCTCCGCCTCGATGGTGACATTGGCCTTGCTGCCAACGGCACCGGCCTCGGACTGGCGACACTTGATATGGTTCGCGCCGCAAATGGCCGGCCCGCAAATTTCATGGACATCCGCGCAACCGCGACAAGCGTCGATATCGCGTACGGCTTCGAGCTGATACTCGACAATCCGAACGTCCGCTCGATCCTGGTCAATGTCCACGGCGGCGGAATGCAGGCCTGCGATACAGTTGCCGACGGATTGGATATTGCCATGCGGCGGACTGGTCGCTCGCTGCCGACGATCGTTCGCGTGGCGGGCAATAACGCCGAATTTGCCAGAGACCGTTTCAAAGCCCTCGGCTGCCGAACGGTCGACTGCGACGACATGTGGTCGGCCGCCGAGCAAGCTGTCGCCGCGGCGGCATAGGAGGATCCATGGCTATTCTTGTCGATCGCCAAACGCCGGTCATTTGTCAGGGCATGACCGGACAGGTTGGCAGCTATCATACGGCCAGCATGCTTGCCTACGGCACCAACGTCGTCGGCGGAGTAACGCCCGGCAAGGGCGGCCAGACCCATCTCGGTCTTCCTGTATTCGATACCGTCTCGGAAGCGGTTCAAAAAACAGGAGCCGAAGCCAGCATCATTTTCGTGCCGCCCATACACGCCGCAGAAGCGATCATCGAAGCCATCGACGCGGAAGTTCCGCTCGTGCTCGCCCTGACGGAGCGCGTTCCGGTCTTCGATATGGTGCGGGTTGTGCATGCGCTCAGAGGGTCGGGCACACGGCTGATCGGGCCAAGCGCACAGGGCATACTGGTCCCCGGCCTTTGCAAGATCGGTGTGATGGCGACCGGTAGCGAACGCCCCGGAGGTATCGGCATCGTTTCGCGCTCGGCGTCGTTGATGAACGAGGCCGTCGCTCAGATCTCAGCCGCCGGGCTCGGCCAATCGACGTGTGTCGCGATCGGCGGCGACCCGCTGCATGGCATGAGCATGAAGGACTGCCTGGAACTTTTCCTCGCGGACGAACAAACCGAAGGCGTGCTTCTGATCGGCGAAATCGGCGGTTCCCAAGAGCAAGACTTTGCAGACTTTATCCGCAAGACGCGGCCGTCCATTCCGATCGTCGCTCTCGTCGTCGGGCTTCAGGCACCGCTCGGATGGCGCATGGGTCACGGCGGTTCCCTCGTGTGGAGCGAACGTGACACCGCCTCCGCCAAGATTTCAGCACTTGCCGACGCCGGAGTCGTGATTGCGCAGGGTGCTCATCTCGTCGGAGCAGCGATACGCGAAGCAGTTGAGAACCAAATGCGGCCCAGGGCGGCCCGCGCTTGAAAGATCTTTTCAGGCACGTGTACACATTCGAGGGCGGCACTCCGAGAGGGGAAGGGTAGAGTGAAGCTCAATGACGTCTCGCTATCGCTGTGGCGGAGGCCGGGACGCTGGATTCGGAACCGAGTCCTGTCGTCCGAGACGAACCAGTCAGACGAAAGTAATGCAATGAAATTTGATCGCGTCCCGCGTGCTCTTCCGCCTGATGCGATATTGCTCCGTACACTCAGCAAATGTGGGTTTTGTCATTGATGAGTGCTGGCTATCAGCGCCGCGATTAGAAGATAGCGAGCATTTATCGAACTAACTTTCGCCACTCTGCCGTCGCGCTGTGAAGCGGGGAAGACGGCAATGTATCATTTCACATTCGAAACCTTGGTGCCCGAAAGCGCCGAAACAATTGCGGTGCACTTCGCGCGCGCAGCGACTTAAGGCGCCCGCGTCGAAATCGGAATGGGAGGGAAGCGATGGCCATAACGATTTTCGACCTCGTGATGGCACTCCTTGGCCCCCTCGCTCTAGCGGCCGCAGCTTGGCTCATCGCAATCAAGGCACTGGCTGGGCCCGATCAGATCTCAAAAGTCGTCCAAGCTCTGACCCGGCCAAATGGCGAACAGGGTCATGCAAAGCATGTGGCCGGCTTTTCCCCGCCCCGGCAAATCGCACATCGCCAGGCGCGGCGACCGACGCCAGCGTTAAGTCCGTTTAGGACGCTCCTGGCCCACGGATCCAAAACTGCCGAAGGCGAAAGGCGAAGCGATGAAAAGACCAACGTTGCAAGAGTGTAATCGCCATACTCATGGCGCCATCTCGGATATACGATGCGACTGTAAATTCTTGCGGTCTTCGCCCCGGGGCGTGTCACCGGCCCCATTCCGCCGCGCGTTCCTGCCGCTGCTCGCCGCACAACTGGCCGTCGCCGCCGCCGGATCGCCCGCGCACGCTGCCCGCTTCGAATTTGACCAACGGCGCACCGAGGTCCGCTTCGTTTACAAGATCGCGTACTCGACGCAGCACGGCCGCTTCACGAAGGTCAGCGGAACGCTCGACTACGACGAGGCAGCACTGGGAAAAAGCAAGATCAACGCTTCGATCGCCGCCGCCAGTCTCTCGACCGGGGATCCGATCATCGACTCCGAGCTTAAAGGCGCCGGTTTTTTCAATGCTGCGGGTTCTCCCGTTATCACGTTCAAGAGCCGCGCAGTGAAACCGGAGTCCACAACAGCTGCAGACGTTTCCGGTGAAGTGACCGTCAACGGCATCACCAAACCCGTGATGCTGAAAGTCAGTGTCGAACCGCACGACGACCCGGCACTCAAGTACGATGTCGGCGCGCGCAAATTTATCGCCAAAACTCGTATCCAGCGCAGTGCCTTCAACATGACGGACTATCAGACGATGGTCGACGACAACGTCGATATCGAGATCGAAGCGATCGTCCGCCCGCGATAAGACGCGTCGGATGTTTGGGTAAACTTCCTCGGCCAGCGGTGTTCTGAACTCAACCGCTCTCTGAATCTCCCATTTGCCCGCCCGGGATCGCCTTCTCTCAAAACTTCCTGCGGATCTCGGTGCGAAAACCGAAGTTATCTTCCCCGCCGTCTTGAATTTGATAGGTTGCATCCGCGCGGAACAACCATGCGCGATCGAGCGGGATCTGATACCGAACGCCGAAGCCGTACTGCGGATTCTGCACTCCGATATGGTCATTCTGGAACGGTTGCACCGTCGCCACCTCGAACACGAGTTGCTGGTCCAGATTAAAGAGATATTCCACTCCGAACGCGCCGCCAAAGGTATTGGACGCGGTATCGTCGAGCTTCGGATAGCCCGTCAGCGCATCGGTCTCGAAGTTGATGCCGACGTTTTTCAATATGCCCGCGTTGTTGCCGTCAACCAGCGGCTCCGGGTTTCCAAACCCGACGAAGAAGTTGGCGTATGGAAGCAGCGTGCTCGGCAACGGCGATATTAGGCTATTCTCGGAAAGGATCGCGACGCCATCGCCGTTCCCGCGACCGTCTTCCCCAAAGTTTGCAAACACACGCGTCGAGTTCGATATCGTGTTGGCATAGCGCCGGCTGTAAGAGGCCGTCAAAAATTGCTGCTGGACATCCTCTTGAATACCCGTGCCCTGCAAGAAGCCGTAACCGGCTTCGATGTAACCGCTGAACGCGTCAACGAACGTCGTGACGCCGAAGAGATTGGCATTGTCATTGTCGACTTTGCCATTTGCCTTGATGAGGCTGGCGTTGTCGACATTGTCGAATGCGGAGAAAAAGGTGACGTCGAAATTCGAAAGACCTAGCGCTGCTGAGTTGCGCGCCGGCAGCGTCACTGCACCGCCGAGAATTGCGTCGTTCGCCCAGATTCCGTTCTGAAGGAACAGCGGGAAGAGACCGACGGTGAACGGAAGGTCGAAGCCCGCGTATTTCCCTGTCAGACCTGAGTAAATGGATCCGGCATCGCCTTCGAAAAACAGCGTCTGGGGATCGAGGTCGAGTTCATCGTTGAACCTCTGGTCGCCATCTCGACCGCCAAACTCGAAGCGAGTAAATTTGGCATTGCCCTCTTGGAACGGCGTGAAGAAGGCATGGATTCGCTCGGTGGCTGTGAGCTTGAGATCGACATCAAGGTTCAGCCGCGTGGCGATCTGGGCAATATCCTTGCCGTTATTGTTGTTGTAAGCGACCGCCGTCCGCCAGTCGCCATAGACCGAAAGCCCCGGCAATAGCGGATTCAGTTTTCCAAAGATCGTGCTGCTCTCGTCATAAATTCCCGAGGTGTACTGCTCGCGACCGATCTCAAGCAGGGGCCGTGGCGGCTCGACAGCGGTTTTGCCGCCGTAAATCTCATCCTGACCTTTGGCATCGTATTTCTTTCCGTACTGCGGATCGGAGCGGAAGGCGCCTTTGCTTGATTTGGTTTTCTTGGCCGGCTTGTCTTGGCTTTCCTCTGCAGCCGTCGACTTGCTGACGCTGGTGACGTCACCGCCAAGGAACTGCTTCTGAACAACGGTCTCATTTGTGTGCGCGCTTCTTGATTGCGGATCGGTCGGTGCCTCGTCGGCCGGTGTCTCGGCCGCCGTTATTTCTTTCTGAACTTCAGTACCGCTTTCCCACGACGCAGGCTGCGCAGTTGTGCCCGACATTGCGAGATAACTTCCGGCCATCAGCACGACGACGGAAGTCGTTGTGCCGGCACCGAACCGAATGGTGCCCTTATCGCCGCGAGTCATTATTGAAGCTCCCACATCATGCCTCAGATCCGCGCTTTCGCGCGGAACCGGAGGCTTCAGAGAGGCTTCGGACCCGCTTTTTGAACCATTCCCCCCGGTCCAAATCCGAAACGCTCGTTACTTATTTCTTCGGTGCTAGCCCTTCACGTCGACGTCCACCTGGAAATCGTGAAAGTTCATGATCCGCTCGTTCATGCTCCGCTCCATGTCTTTGGTGGCGCCGACAAAGCGCATGAAATAGATCGGTTCGGCGCGGCTTCTCATGCGGAAGGCGAGACGGTATTTGCCAGGCTTGGTGATCAAGTTGCCGGGCACCTGATAGCTGGCCTTCTTGACCCCTAACGGTGTCAACGAGTGGTTCTCCATGCGCACAAGCGGCGGATGATTGAGAACGCTTGTAGGAATGCTCGGAGGACGCAGCTGCGGCAGCGGATCGATGTCGAAGTTGACCGGAAGGTACATTTCACGGTCCGTGCCCTTGACGTTGGTCGTCAGGAATTTGGTCTGAAAGTTGACCAGCATTTGGTCGGTATCGATGCGCCCGGCCGCAACGTCGAGGCTGTGCAAGTCGGCCATATCGCCGTTGCTGTCGACATAGCCCGACTCCCAAACGTTCTGGCCGTCGGGATCGACCAGCGCGACGTTCACCCAGAGCTGCGGCTGCGCGCCCAGTGAGCCCGACGGCAGGTTGTGCCCGGTATTGATGTTCTTGATCTTGTAAGTGAACGCCAGATCCGCTCCGACTCTTGGCGTTCCCTTGATGTAGGGGCCGTCGACCTGACTGCTATTCTCCATGACCTGCCGCCGAAGCTCGTCCCGTTGGTCAAGCTTCTTGAGATTTTCGTCGATAATCTCGCGGGCATCTTCGCGGTCGTTCGCATCGGCCCATCGCGCCGGGAACGTGACCTTGATCTTGCCGTCCGCAACCTTGTCCTCGAACTTGCTCGTTCCCCAACCGCCGCGCCAATCGAACTGCAGCCAATCCTTGATGCTGTAGGCCTGCGCCTTCGTGTTGTGTGGAAATATGCCGGGGTGGGCGATCGAATAGCCCGGACCGATGAATCTGTGGTTCGCGTGCTTGCGCCCCGGGTTGACTTCTTTCCCGCCGACGATCGCCGAAGGTGCAGTCGCATAACCCGAGGGCTTTCCCGGAGATTTGCCCATGTGGCAATCCTGGCAGGTGACGCCTGCCGCGCGCGCCGGGCTATCGCGATACTGATCCCAGACGATTTCGAGTTTGATGCCGAGGTTGACCGCAACCTGGTGACAGCTGACGCAGAACTCCGACTTGGTGATCTGGTCGTTCGTAATCATGCCCTTATGAATATCGTTGCCGCGACCCTTGACGCTGGTTTTGACGGAGTAGGTGTCCTTGTTGGCCAAGACGTCTTTGATGACGCTCTGTTCGCCGCTGCCGTACACCGGCTCATAGATTTTGCCCGGCTCGACCCGGCGCTCGCCATTGACCTTGCCGTATTCTTCTTTGACGCGGTGGCAGGTGATGCAGGATACGCCCTCGCGCGAGATCTGACTGCGCGCCCAAAGCGGCGCCTCGCGTGCTTCGCCGAGCTGAGTACCGACCTGCTGATGGCAGCGCACGCAGAAGGTGCCGACAGTGCCTTGTGTCAGCGACTGGAACTTCTGCTCGAATTTGTGAAACATCGGTGAGATCGACGCATAGGCGTGCTGCGACGACGACCATTCCTCATAAATTTGCTTATGGCATCCGCCGCATTGAGCTGCGGTCGGATAGAGGGACTCATCCCCGCCCGCACCACCGTGGCCGGCAGGCTGGGACTCTTCCGGATTGGTGATTTTGGCTTTCGACGGATCGGTTCGTCTGATGACGCCCTCATTCTCTGCGAGCCTCAGCTTCGGCTGAGATTTTTCAGTCGACGTCGCATACGCGTCCCGCGATTGAGCGACCGCGATCTGCCGAGCAAAAATCGCGTTTGCCGAGAGGAAGCCCGCGAAAACGCAGGCAAGCATCCAAATACTGGATGATCGTTTCATCGCCCTATCCCTCTTCCCCTTAGTCCCCGGAGGGCTTCCATTCGCGTCGCTTGCGCCCAAAGCAGCTGAGCGCCGCAGATCTGAAGCCGAAGGGCCAAATGAAATGGGAAAAAGGGCCGCTATATGTTGTGCTATTCAACGTCGTTTCGAAACAAGAGACACGAAAACTTTCAGCATATTTGAAAAAACGGTTTCATCCATTCGCATTATAAAAATGCATCAAAACTCAGAAAGCGGTCGCCCGGAAAGAACGCAAATCAAGCACCGACATTCCCGCCGCACGAACAGTCCGCACGCGTCTCAACAGCAGTTTACGTCTGCGAAATGAGCCAGCAATTGCTCGCTTATGTAATTTCTATTCGACGCACTCTCAACTATCGATCAGGCACTGGAGGTCATTGTCTGACCATGATGCGCCGATAGCGAAGTCGGCATTGGCGCATTGCGTACTTATTCGACTGTAATTCTCAGCAGACATGAAAGGAAAAAAACTCGGTAGAATTTTCGGCCGTTGAGGTGCGGCTGGCTCACGATCGGGAGAGAGCGCGCTGCCGATCGAATGGCGGCAGCAGGGGAACTTCAATCATTCCGGAATTGGACTAATGAGCAGAAGTCATCAGATTACGATCAATGGAAAAAGCTTTCTGGCGCAGCGCGGGGAGCTGCTGCTCGAGGCAGCGCTGAGCAACGGCGTTGACCTGCCGTACGATTGTCGCGCGGGACACTGCGGAACTTGCTGCGTACGGAAAGTCGCCGGCAAGGTCGTGGGCGGCGAAGGCTCGTCACCCGGAATTGTTCATGCGTGTCAGTGCCGGATCGCCGGCGACGTGGTAATTGAGACCGGCAGCCCGACAAGCATACGCACCGTCGAAGGCGTTTTGAGTTCATTGCGCCCTGTGTCCTCCGAAGTGATGGAAGTCGGCATCAGGACGGACGGCGCGCTGCCCTATCACGCCGGCCAATACGCTCAGGTGCGGTTCAATGGTTTTCCGAGCCGCCCCTACAGCATTACCCTTCCCTTGCGCGCGAACCCCAGCGGACGCTGGGTCTGGTTTCATATCCGACGCATGGAAGGCGGGCGTGTCAGCGCATCTCTCGGCAAACGCATTGCGCCGGGACATGGTGTGAAGCTGACCGGACCTTATGGATCTGCCCATTTCCGGCCCAATTCCGGCGGCCGGCTTATTCTCGTCGCAACCAACACAGGCTTTGCGCCGATCTGGTCGATCGCGGTCGCAGCATTACGAGAAAACCCTTCACGCAGGGTGATGATCATTGCCGGCGGCGGCTCCATCGAGTCACTTTATATGGGCCATGCTCTCGCACAGCTGGCCCGCTTTCCCAATGTTCTCGTCGTGCCCGTCTGCAGCTCGCCAGACGCCTTGCCCGATGCGGTGATGCGGGGCCGGCCGACCGAGTATCTTCCTCGGCTGTTGCCCACGGATGTTCTCTACGCCTGTGGCGCACCGGGAATGGTCGACGCCGTCAAATCGATCGCAGCCGGTATCGGCGCCGTCTGCTACGCCGACCCCTTCCTGCCGACCGCCGGCGACATCGAGGACGACAGCGTTTTGACACGCGCCAAGGGAAAGCTCTCCGCGCCTCTTGGACGGCAGACGCGCCAGCTCACGTTCGATCGTCCGAGCAATTTGCCCTGACTTCCGACATTGCCCGACGACCGGCTGAATGAGGATGGAATGCATTGTGGCTCTTGAAGCATCTCACCTTTGGCCAGCGGCCTCGCGCAGGACGCCTAACATGCGTGCTCGTAGGTTTGCTGGCCATTTCCTCGTACGGAGCAGTTGCGTCCGATCCGGCCAAAATCGTCGGACCAAACGCTTGCGCCGAATGCCACAAGCAGGAAACCGAGGCGTGGAAGGGAATGCACCATTTCAAAACCTTCCGTGACCTTCCGCGCAACCCTGAAGCGAAAAAAATCGCCGACCGGATGGGCGTGCGTCGGATCCGTTCGGAGAGCCTGTGTCTGAACTGTCATTACACGGTCCAGCGCAACGACGAGAAGGAAGAGCCGGTTGCCGGCATCTCCTGCGAGTCCTGCCACGGAGCCGGCAAAGATTGGATCAAGATTCACAGTAGCTTCAGCGGCAAGACTGCGCAGACCGAGACCAAGGCCGAAAAAGAACGGCGCTGGAAGCTCGCTGAATCCAATGGAATGATCAGGATATCAGCGATCTATCGGCTCGCGAAAAACTGCTACGGCTGTCACGTCGTGCCGCAGGAAGAGCTCGTCAACAAAGGCGGCCACCAGCCAGGAAGCGACTTCGAGCTGGTGTCCTGGTCGCAGGGCGAGGTGCTGCACAACACGTGGTATTCCAAAGGCAAGGATAACGTCCCGGCAAGTGCCGCACGCCAGCGCATGCTCTATCTGGTCGGCCTCGGCGTCGAGCTTGAAACCTCATTGCGCGCGGTCGCGAAGGCAACTGTCAGAAAGCCATACGCTTTTCTGATGGCTCAGCGCGTCGACCGCGTCCGCACGAAACTTGCCGCCGCAGCGAAAGCGGCACCCAGCGTGCCAGAAATAGCCACGATGATTGAATTATCTCATTCAGCAGGGCTGAAACTGAACAACGAACGCCTACTGACGAATGCCGCTGACGGCGTCTCGAAGCTGCTCGTAACCCTCACGGAGAAGTACGACGGCACCACAATGGCGGGGCTGGATAGCCTCATCCCTGGGCCAAGCCAGTACAAAGGCACCCCCAGAAGAGCCAGCGCGGTCAATTGAGTTAGCGAGGCGTGGCAATGGGTGAATTTGGTGGGCTGGCGTGAAATCGGCAACGCAGCGCGTCTCTGACGGCGCCATCGGTGGGCGCAGTCTCGGTCCCGCGAAACACCTCGTTGGCAACACGGCCGGAGCCCTCCTGATCGCGATACTTTCCGGCGGTCTGTTCTGGCTGGTGTCGGTGTACGGAAGCGCACTGCGTGACCCGCGATATCTCGATGGCTGGGTGCTGGCCGGCGGTATGAGCCTGCAGCTCGGCTTTCACATCGCCATCAAAATGGCGAAGCTGTCTCCAAAATCGATCATCCGTTGGCGGAAGGTCCATATTTTTGTCGGCTTCCTCCTAGTCGCCGCCTTCATGTCGCATTCCGATTTCTCCCTCCCCAACAGCGGCTTTGACTGGTCGCTGTGGGCGGGATTCGTGCTGGTGACACTGAGCGGTATTTTCGGCGCGTATCTGGCGTGGTCGACAAAGGCAAAGGGTCGGATCGACGAGCGCGTCGCCTACGAACGCATTCCGGCCCGTATGTCCGAACTGGCGCGCGAGGTCCATGACATCGTTGCCACGCCCGACCCCGTGGCCGCTTCGATCGCTCTGCCGACGCCGCCGTATGAGGCCTGGATCGCGGATCTCTACACAAGTCACTTGCGGGGCTTCTTCGCAGCGCATCGCAACTTCTCGTCACACTTGATCGGCTCGCAGCGCCAGCTCAAGCGACTGACCGACGAGATCGATGGCTTATCGCGCTACGTCGATGCGCAAGGGCAAGAAAAGCTCGCAACCATATCCAGGCTCGTCGTTGAGAAGGATCGGCTAGATTTCGCGCGCGTTCATCTCGCGCTCAATAGAGGCTGGTTGTTCGTCCATGTGCCGGTCACCTACGCGTTGATCGTACTTTCCGTGCTCCACGTGCTCGTCGTGTATTCCTTCTCGTCGGGAGCCTGGTGATGGCGCTCTCGGGTGGGACACCGGAGGACAAAAGTCCTCCAGCTGCCGGATTTTGGCGAGACCGGTTCGCGAGGCTTCTGGCACTCGTGACCGTCGTCTGCCTGGGCGCCGCATTTTATATGTCCAGCGGCACCGAATTTCTCATGCCGGGCCCAATGTCGAGCGCTCATGGATCGATCAAGAATTGCGCCGCCTGCCACAGCGGCAGCGGCACCGGAAAATTGACCTGGATCCACCGGCTTGTGACGGCAGCTCCCCTGGCCGACAGCGAAGCCTGTCTGACTTGCCATAAGATGCCGATGGCATTTAGCCCGCACGACGCATCGTTCGGAGTACTTCTGCAGAGCAATAAGCGATTGACTAAAATTGCCGCGCAGACGCCTGCACCACTATCGGCGCGCGCGCAAAACACGGCGTTCCCGACTCACGACATTGTCGCAGGCGGTCTATCGTGCGCTACATGCCACCAGGAGCATCGCGGCGCCGGTGTCAGCCTGAGCAAGATTTCCAACGAACAATGCCGTTCCTGCCATGTGGTGAAATTCGATAGCTTCGACGGCAACCACCCGCAGTTCGAGAATTATCCGTTCCGACGGCGCACGCCGATCATCTACGATCACGCCGGTCACTTCGAAAAACACTTTCCGGAGGTGCAGAAGAAGAACCCCGGAAAGCGCATTCCCGCCAGCTGCTCGACCTGTCACGCGCCGAGCGAGGACGCGCGGATCATGGCGGTGGCACCATTCGAGAAAACCTGCAGCGGTTGCCATCTCGATCAGATCTCCGGGAAGGAAAGAGCGACCGGCCCCAAAGGCGTAGCCTTCCTGACGATTCCCGGGCTGGATGTCCAAACTCTGAAGACGAAGAGCGCGCCGATCGGCGAATGGCCCGACGCGTCCGAGGCTGAGGTTACGCCGTTCATGAAAATGATGATCGGCCGCGACGAGCAAGGTCGTACTCTGATCAAGGCCGTCGACAAAATGAACTTGCAGGATCTCTCAGCTGCAAGCGACGATCAAATCAAAGCCGTGACCGATCTTGTCTGGTCGATCAAACGTTTGTTCTATGCGCTGATCTCGGGAAAAGCCTCCGACGTCCTCGGCAACCTCAGCATCGGTGGCGACGCTAAACTCAGCCCGAACCTCGTCGCCGACCTGACGGCAAGTCTACCGCGCGATGTCGTTGTCGGCGCGCAACAACAATGGCTGCCCAATCTCGGTAGAGAAATTTCCCTTGGTCCCACCGCGATCCTTTCGCAACCAACCTCTGGCGGCGAAGAACAAATCAACTCCACCTCCGAACCAACAACGGCGCCCTCGTCGGCGCCCGAACCGCCTCCGAAAGCCGCTGCGGCGAGTGAGCCCGAGGCCGCGAGCGAAAAAACCAACAAGACCAAATACGATCCGCCAGCGTGCGTCATGCGGGTATTTGGGCAGTGTTTGGTATCCGGCGGGCAAGGCACGTCTAAACCGCCGCCGGCCGACGACGATGCCGGCGATTCCGATGACGCGAAGGCCGAGACTGATGACAGCAAGGAGAGGCGCGCCGCCAGCAAGCTGCCCGAACCGATGCGGGCAGGCGTCGCCGATGCTGAGCTGCCAGCAAAGACACCATCGGGCGGCGAAAAGGCGAACCAAACCGACGATCTTCTCCATCCATCGCCGGAAGAACTGCGTGAGATCAAGGCTCGTGGCACAAA
>JBEVLH010000344.1:0-3987 GCA_040509255.1 Hyphomicrobium sp.
GGCTCGCGCATGCACGCCAAGTATTTCCGCATCGGCGGCGTCCATCAGGATCTTCCGGAAAAGTTGGTCGACGACATCTACGACTGGTGCGATCCGTTCCTGAAGGTCGTCGACGACATCGACGGCCTGTTGACCGAAAACCGCATCTTCAAGCAGCGCAACGTCGATATCGGCGTCGTCTCGCTCGATGAAGCATTTGCATGGGGGTTCTCGGGCGTCATGGTCCGTGGATCCGGCGCCGCCTGGGATTTGCGCAAGTCGCAGCCTTACGAATGTTACGCCGAACTCGACTTCGATATCCCGATCGGCAAGAACGGCGACTGCTACGACCGCTACCTCATCCGCATGCAGGAAATGCGCGAGTCGACGAAGATCATGAAGCAGTGCTGCGAGCTGCTGAAGTCTCCTGGCGGCAGAGGCCCGCACGTCGCCGACAACAAGAAGGTCGTGCCGCCGAAACGGGCCGAGATGAAGCGCTCTATGGAGGCGCTGATCCACCACTTCAAGCTCTACACCGAGGGCGTGCACGTGCCGCCCGGCGAAGTCTATGCCGCGGTTGAAGCGCCGAAGGGCGAGTTTGGCGTCTACCTCGTCGCCGACGGCTCGAACAAGCCCTATCGTTGCAAGATCCGAGCTCCGGGATTCCCGCATCTGGCTGCCATGGATTTCATGAACCGCGGCCATATGCTCGCCGACGTCTCGGCGATCCTGGGCTCGCTGGATATCGTCTTCGGCGAAATCGACCGGTAGAACCAAAGCACGAGCCCCACGCGCCGCCAAAAAAAACTTATCCCCGCGCTCCGGCCGTCCGGTAAGATGCGCTGGTGAACGGTTTGAGCGAGCGTGAAAGGATCGAGCGATGCTTCCCGGTGGTGCTCCGATGGTCGACAACCTTTTCCTGCTCGCAGTCGCGGCGCTGGGGTGGGGCCTGAGCCTTGCGACCTACCGGCTGTTCGCCCGCACGCGCAGCTGGCCGATGGGCGCGCTGCAGGCCGACATTCCCTTCGTTCCGGTTCTCATCGGCCTTCTCGGGCTCTTCGCCGGCTTGCTCTTTGCGACCGCCCGTGGCGCCGATGATGGAGGCTGGGTAATCATCGCGTTCGGCCTCGTGTTCGCCGCGCTGTGGACCGGCATCCTGCGCGTTGGTTCGCAGATCTCGCTCTTCCTCGCGCCGATCGCGACCTTCCTGTTGCTGCTCGGCTGGCTCGCGGTTCCTCTCGGTTTTTCGGAACGGCGTTGGGCGACCGAACGCCCGGCCGAGACATTGCAGCGACGTGGAATCCTGCCGTCCGAATCGACGACGACACCGCCGCCCGCCACACCCTGATCGGGCGCGCTTATCGTCGCACCATCGTCGCGATCGCGATCGTGACTTGCTGCCTGCGACGGATCGACAAATGCTTGCTTTGCGCTCGCGATCCTCGTACTGGACCGCGTCAGTGAGTGAGAGTTAATGTCGCTGTCCGGATCGAGCGAAACGTAGCGGGCAAATCGTCCCATCACGACGGCCCCTTATATTTCGGCGGCATAGGATTGACGTTCGAGGAGCCGTGATGGCCGTTCGCCGACTGAATCCTGAGCAACCTGCCCAGTTTGCTTTTACGGCGGAGAATCTCGCGTGGGCCCGCGACACGATTTCAAAATATCCCGAAGGCAAGCAGGCATCCGCGATCATCCCGCTGCTGTGGCGGGCGCAGGAGCAGTCAGCCGGCTGGCTGCCCGAGCCGGCGATAAGGCTCGTGTGCGACATGCTCGACATGGCCCACATCAGGGGCATGGAAATCGCGACGTTTTACACGATGTTCCAACTGTCGCCGGTGGGGACCAAAGCTCACATCCAGGTCTGCGGCACGACGCCGTGCATGCTGCGCGGTTCGCGCGAGCTGGTCGCCGTCTGCCAGTCGCGCATCAACAGCCATGCTCACGAGACCAACGCCGACGGCACGCTGTCGTGGGAAGAGGTCGAGTGCATCGGCGTTTGCGCCAACGCTCCCGTCGTCCAAGTCAACAAAGATACATTCGAAGACCTGACGCCTGATCAGTTCAACAAGATCCTCGATGGCTTTCTCGCCGGCCAGCAACCGAAAGCCGGCTCTCAGATCGGCCGGACTGCGTCATGTCCCAGTTCTGGGCCGACGTCACTGACCGATCCGACGCTCTATGACGGGTCGACCATCGGCGCCTGGAAAAAGCGGTTCGAGGACACCGCGCCGAGTGCGCCCGATAAGGTCCAGGAAACGTCGCCTCCCTCGGCGCTCGCGTCGCCGGAGCACAAGGCGGAAGTCGCGGCCGGCACGTCTCCGGCTTCGCCGGCAAAGGCATCGGGCGCGCCGCCCGTCCATCCCGCGGCGCTCGCGGCAATGGCGAATACGGGTCTCGTCAAGGAGCTCGAGGCCCGCGGCGACGGCAAGCCGCTCGCTGCCGGCGAACTCGACAAGATCAAAGGCGATATGATGCGCGACAGGGCGATCGCTGCCGCTGCGACGCCGGCCGCCGCTCCCTCTGGTCCGGCCGAAAAGCCCGAATTGTTCACCGAGCCGCGCGGCGGCAGCGCCGACGATCTGTCTCTCATCTGGGGCGTCGCCGACAAGCTCGCTGAAAAGCTGCATGCAATCGGCATTTGGCATTTCGATCAGATCGCCAAGTGGACGCCCGCGAACGTCGCCTGGTTCGAAAGCCAGCTCGATGGCTTCAAGGGCCGCGTCGCGCGTGACAAATGGATCGAGCAGGCTCAGAAGCTCGCCGCCGGGTGGCGTCCGGACGGCAAAGCCGGTGAAAGGCCGAAGGATTAGCGCGCATGTTGCAGGATCGCGACCGCATATTCCGCAATATCTACGGCTTTCACGATGTCAGCCTCAAAGGCGCGCAGAGTCGCGGCGTGTGGGACGGCACCAAGTTTTTCATCGATAAAGGTCACGACTTCATCATCGATGAGATGAAGAAGTCGGGTCTGCGCGGACGGGGCGGCGCCGGCTTCCCGACCGGCCTCAAATGGTCGTTCATGCCGAAGGCCGATACCCGGCCGAGTTACCTCGTCATCAATGCCGACGAGTCCGAGCCGGGCTCCTGCAAGGACCGCGAAATCCTTCGCCACGACGCCCACCTTCTCGTCGAAGGCGCGCTCATCGCGTCATTCGCCATGCGCGCTCACGTCAGCTACGTCTACGTACGCGGCGAATACATTCGCGAGCGGGAAGCGCTCCAGCGCGCCATCGACGAAGCCTATGCCGCCAAGTTGATCGGCAAGAACAACATCCACGGCTGGGATTTCGACATCTATGTCCATCACGGCGCCGGAGCCTATATCTGCGGCGAAGAAACGGCGATGCTCGAAAGCCTCGAAGGCAAGAAGGGCCAGCCGCGCCTGAAGCCGCCGTTCCCGGCCAACGTCGGACTCTACGGTGCGCCGACGACGATCAATAACGTCGAAAGCATCGCCGTCGTCGGCGAAATCCTGCGCCGGGGCGCGACATGGTTTGCCGCGCTCGGCAAGCCGAACAATACCGGCACCAAGCTCTTCCAGATCTCGGGCCACGTCGAGAAGCCGTGCGTCGTCGAAGAAGAGATGGGCATTCCGCTCAAGGAACTGATCGACAAGCACTGCGGCGGCATCCGTGGCGGCTGGGATAATCTGCTGGCAGTCATCCCCGGCGGCTCATCGGTCCGCTGCATCACGGCGGAGCAGGCCGAAGCCGTGACGATGGACTTCGACGCGCTCGGCAAGCTCGGCTCGGGCCTCGGCACCGCCGCCGTGATCGTGATGGACAAGTCGACGGACATCATCGGCGCCATCCGCCGCATCGCCTACTTCTACAAGCACGAAAGCTGCGGCCAGTGCACGCCGTGCCGCGAAGGCACCGGCTGGATGTGGCGCGTGCTCGAGCGCATGGAGCGCGGCGAAGCCGAAAAGCGCGAGATCGATCTTCTTTTCGAAGTCTCAAAGCAGGTCGAAGGTCATACCATCTGCGCGCTCGGCGACGCGGCGGC
>JBEVLH010000345.1:0-3071 GCA_040509255.1 Hyphomicrobium sp.
AATTGCGCCGAAACGGCCGCCGATCCGCCGGTCAAGTTCGGCCAGAAAGCCGTTGTCATCGAGCCCGGCCATGCGCTCCGCTTCGACCTTGTCCGCGCTCCATGTAATGCAGGCGCGATTATCCTTGAGCGGCAAAATCGCGAACGGGCCGCCGGGCAAAAAGTGCTGGATCGCGACGCCGCCATGCGGCTCTTCGAATTTTACCCGCGCAACGATCCCCGTTTGCGGATAGGGCCAGCCGATGGTCTTGATCCCGACGGCATCTCTTAGCGCCGATTGACGGCCGTCGGCGGCGATCGTAAGCGGCGCGCTGACGATCGTCCCGTCGCTCAGCGTCAGCTGGCTCGCGGTCTCGTTGAATTCCGAGCCAACGATCTCAGCGGGCGCAAACCACGTGATTGCCGAGTCCTCGGCCACCGAGCGGTAAAGAGCGGACGCCAGCGTTGACGCCGGCACGATGTGTGCCGCCGGTGCCCCATCGTTCGTTCGGGCATCGTAAGTGACGAGCGCTGGACGAAAGGCGTCATCGAGCTTGGAGTCCGAGATCTCGATCGTCGTAACCCGTTCGGCGTCTCCGCGAATGGCATCCCAGACGCCGAGGCCCTCGAGGATATTCTGCGTCCCGGCCCAGATGGCGAACGCCCGTCCGTCGTCGGCATGTTCCGTCGCGGGCACCGCGCGATCGATGACGCCAATTCTGATATCGCGCCCGAACGCCTGTGCCAGCCCGCGGGCGACCGCTAGCCCGGCAAAGCTGCCGCCCACGATCGCAACATCCACGCTCACTTTGCCCATCAACTGTCCGCCATCCAACTCAGTCGCGATTTGCTTTCCGTCCTCATCGTGGCAGCCTAGGACACCCACAACGGACCCCCGCCATCACCACATCATAGGCCCCAAAGCCCGCCATGACAGCTTCCGCCCCGCCCCATGCCGCCCTTGAAGACCTCCTCCGGACCCTGACCCTCGAACCGCTCGAGGACAATCTTTTCCGGGGGCCGCGTGCAAGCGAAGGCTGGCAACGTGTTTACGGTGGCCTCGTGCTTGGCCAAGCCCTGGTTGCAGCGGCGTTAACGGTCGACGAAAACCGGCCGATTCATTCGCTCCACGGCTATTTCCTGCTGGCCGGGGATCCCGAGCGTGAAATCGTCTACGACGTCGAACGCATCCGCGATGGCGGCAGTTTCACGACGCGCCGCGTCCGCGCCGTCCAGCATGGTCGCGCCATCTTCTCGATGAGCGCTTCGTTCCACAAAGCCGAACTGGGCTTTGAGCACCAATCCCCGATGCCCGATGTGCCCCCGCCGGAGGCGTTGCCCAACGTCCGGGACCTCCTCAGTGCCGCGACCACCGATCTTCCCGAAAGCATGCGCGCCTACTGGCGCCGCGAACGCCCGATCGACGTCCGTATTGTCGATGCTTCCCGCTATATGAGCCGCGAACCCAGAGCTGCCCGGCAGTCGATATGGCTGAAATCCAACGGGCCGCTATCCGACAATCCCTACATCCACCAGGCAGTCCTGGCCTATGCCTCGGACTTCACCCTTCTCGATACGGCCCTGGTGGCGCACGGCAAGCTGCTCTTCGACGCCGACATCCAGCTCGCGAGCCTGGATCACGCCATGTGGTTCCACAGGCCGTTCCGAGCCGACGACTGGCTTCTCTACATCCAAGATAGTCCGAGCGCCTCCGGAGCCCGCGCCTACTGCCGCGGGGCGGTATTTGATCGAGGGGCCCGCCTGGTCGCATCGACCGTTCAAGAAGGTCTGATGCGCCCCAGAGAAACCGCATTCCTGCTCAAATAGCGGGCAAACCCTCTAAAATGCACAATTATCGTGCTTATTTTGTAGGCTGGCGCGCGTCGAATCCGACGCAAGCGTAAACTTTCCGTTGCCTAATCAATGCGTTGAGCACGCGTTTTCAAACTGGCACGCGTCTTGACTCCCATTACGCGAAGTCTGCGTCCCGGCGTGGGGTCGCGGGCTGTTTTTCGAGGACCCGGTGTCAACCGGTCAAAAACAGAAAAGGGGGCCCCATGAAGCTCATTACCGCGGTAATCAAGCCTTTCAAGCTCGAGGAGGTTCGCTCCGCGCTCACCGACCTCGGACTGCAGGGCATGACCGTCACGGAAGTCAAAGGCTATGGCCGTCAAAAGGGCCATACGGAAATCTACCGCGGCGCCGAATACGCCGTGAGCTTTCTGCCCAAGATCAAAATCGAAGTCGTCGTTCCCGGCGCCCAGGTCGACAAGGCCCTCGCCGCAATCCAACGAGCCGCGAAAACCGGCCAAATCGGCGACGGCAAAATCTTCGTTTCGCCGATCGAACACACGGTTCGTATCCGCACCGGCGAGTCCGACGACGACGCCCTTTAAAAACAACAGTTTTCGCTTTTCGTAAGTCAATCAGGGAGCATAAAACATGGAGTTTAGAAAGATAGCGCAATACGCTGGGGTCTTGGGGGCCCTCGGCGCGATTGCGTTTTTGGTGGAGCCGGCGTGGGCCCAGGAAGCGGCTGCGGCGGCTCCGGCGGCGCCTCCGCCACCTGTTCCGAATAAAGCCGACACAACGTTCATGTATACCGCTTCGGTCCTCGTTCTTTTGATGACCGTCCCGGGCCTCGCGCTGTTCTACGGCGGCCTCGTCCGCACCAAGAACATCCTGTCCGTGATGGCGCAGTGCTTGGGCCTCGCCGGCATCGTGCCGCTGCTCTGGTACTTGATCGGCTACAGCTTCGCATTCTCCGAAGGCAACGCCTTCATCGGCGGCACGTCGTTCGCGCTCTTCAAGGGCGTCGACAACATGCCGAACCTGAACTACTCGCCCTGGATCTCGCAGAACGTGTTCGCGATGTTCCAGCTCATGTTCGCCATCATCACGCCGGGCCTGATCGTCGGCGCGATCGCCGAGCGCATGAAGTACAGCGCGATCATGCTGTTCACGGTGATCTGGATGTTCGTCGTGTACTTCCCGCTCGCGCACATGGTGTGGGGCGCGGGTGGCTTCATGAACGGCCTCGGCAACGCGGACGCCGGCATCAAGGCGATCGACTTCGCAGGCGGCACCGTGGTG
>JBEVLH010000346.1:0-3223 GCA_040509255.1 Hyphomicrobium sp.
ATGATCCGATAGTTGGTCATGGCCGCGGGCGAGAGGTGCGGCGCGGCTCCCTCCATTTTGCACGAATAAGGTAGAACCAGCTCGTCCGCCGCCGCGCCGGTCATTAGGGCCATGCAAATAGCACAGCCCAAGGCCAAAAAACGCAAAGCCCCCATAGTCCGCCCCCGCAAAATCCCCTCTGTCCCGCCCGTTCATGATCCAAGCGAAAGCTCGGCATCACTAAGGCAACATTGGGAGATATAAACGCAAATTATACAAGGGGCGCTTGCATTTAATGGTGCATTACCAACCTGAGCGAGCCTATAAATCCGGCACGTGTTCGAACGGGCTGACGTCATCTTTCGGCGATGAAGCACTGGCACCCTCGACAACCTCTTCTCGCACTCGATATGAGGTGAGCGGGGCAAGAGCTTGAGCGCGAGAGAAATTCGGGGAGGAGCACAATGGCGTCGGCGGGATTCGCGGAAGGCCGGGCGCATCGGAAGCCGAGCCTCTACCAACGACTTTCCGACCTCGCCGATTTCGATGCCCATCCGACCGATGTTGCCGATGACGCTCGTCAGGAACCGATCGATATTCTGGCGCCCGACGAGAAGCGAAAGCGCGAGCGCTTCATACCGGTGACCCGCTTTGCTCTCCTCGACAGACTGACGAAAAACCATCTCTGGCCACCGGGGCAAGCGGCCGACGCGCGCCGCTTTTTTCGGTATCTCGATTATTGGCGTCAACAGCAGTACTTCGCGATGCTCCTCGACCTTGAGCAAACCTACGAGGCGTTCTCGCCCGACAGCGATTTATTGATGACGCGCAGCTTTTCCGAGGAGGATCGCGCCGCTCTCAAGCACCGCGTCTTCGAAGGCGTCGAGAGCCTTCTCGTGCGGGCGAACTACGAACGCATCGACCCGTCCGATGTCGAGGTGATCCTGACCCGCGAAAGCCATTACGGCCTCGACCTGTTCGTTGACATGAAAGCGTTCGAGCGGATCGCGATCTATTATCGCGGCGCGTCGAACCGCCGGTACGAGAGGCGGCGCGTCCGTTCCTTCCTTCGCAAGGAAGAGTTTGATGTACCGATCTTCCAGCGGCTCTTCCTGATGTTCAAGATGAAGACGGCCGAAGCGCGCATCGAGGAGGTCATGCGCGAAAAAAAGATGTCTCACGCGGACGCCGAGAAATGGGTAATGCGGCGTCGCCAGCAACTTCCTCCGGGCATCAACGACAAGAACATCTATCTAAAGCTTTTCAAGAACATCCCGCGCACCGACCTCGAGATGGTGTTTCCGAACACGGAAGTCCGCTTCCGCTCGATGGACAAGCTTCGCCTCGGAGTCACTGCTGGAAGCGGCCTCGGGATGGGCGCGGTCGGCGCGGCCGGCAAGCTCGCGCTGCTTTTAAGCAACCCGATTGCCGCCATGGGTGCGCTCGCGGGGTTGGGGGGCATTGCCGTCCGCCAGGCGATGGGCTTCCTGAACCAGCGCCAGCGCTACATGGTCGTCATGGCGCAAAACCTCTATTTCCACACCATGGCCGACAACCGCGGCGTCATCCTGAAGATAGCCGCCCGCGGGGCCGAGGAAGACGTGAAAGAAGAGATGCTGCTTTACAGTGTCCTCGCCAAGGAGCCGGCCTCACGCTCCGATCTGCCGTCAATCGATCTTGCGATCGAAAACTATCTGACGCGGACGTTCGGCGTGAAAATCGATTACGAGATCGATGACGCGCTCGACCGTCTGATCCGCGACGGTATCGTAACCGAAAAACCTGACGGCACTTTTGTTACCCTGCTGCCGGCCGACGCCGCAAAGCACATCGACGACAAATGGGACTTGTTCCTCGATCATCTCCCCGATCCGATCAGTTCGGAAGGATATGAGTACGAGGGTAAAAGCGTTCCAAACTCGTAGCACCCGATGGCATTCAGAAAATTCGCAGCCCTTTTCGCTGACCGTGCGCTCGCGTACGCGACTGGAAATGCCGTCCAGGATCTTCTCGAGCCTCCGCCCGACGCGCTGACCGTCTTTGAAGAAGGGGTCGATCGCTGGCGCGTCGAGGCCTACTTCGATATCGACGCCGGCGAACGCGACCTTTCATCGGAGCTGACACCTCTCATCGAATGGTCGTTGCCGCCGTTCGAGATCGAGACCGTGCCGGAGCTGAACTGGGTCGCGATTTCGCAGGCAGCACTGCCGCCGGTGCACGCCGGCCGATTCACCATTCATGGCAGCCACGACATGGGCCGCGTGGCGCACGGACCGAATTCGATTCTGATCGATGCCGGCGAAGCTTTCGGAACCGCGCACCATGCGACGACGCTCGGCTGCCTGCTAGCCATCGACCGTCTGACACGCGCGCATTCCTATAAGAACATGCTCGACCTTGGCTGCGGCTCCGGTGTGCTGGCGATCGCGGCCGCCAAGGCCATGCCGCATACACGCATCGCCGCCGCCGATATGGATCCGCAATCGGTCAAGGTCGCCCGAGCTAACGTCCGGCTCAACGGTGCCGGACACCGCATCGCTCTTTACGTCGGCAATGGCCTTGGACATCCACAGATCCGGACGCGGGCGCCGTTTGACTTCTTCGTCGCCAACATCTTGGCGGGGCCGTTGATCTACCTCGCGCCGTCAATCGCACGATCGATCATCCCGGGCGGAACATTGCTGCTCTCGGGCATTCTCATCCCCCAGGCGCCGGAAGTCATCGCGACCTACCTCGCCCACGGCTTCGTGCTGCAACGCCACGACCGCATCACCGGCTGGTCGACGTTGACCTTCCGGCGGCGTTGAAATCCCACCTTCCGCACCTTAGAACCTCACCATGCTGCAGACGTTTCACTCATTGTCCGAACCGGAGCTCGTCGGCGAACGCGTCAAAGCGCTTCGCGCCTACATGGCGACGGCTAAAATCGATGCCGTCCTCGTGCCGCGCGCTGACAAGCACCAAGGCGAATACGTTCCCGCCTCTGCCGAACGCCTTAAGTGGCTGACGGGCTTTTCGGGCTCCGCCGGCATCGCGGTCGTCACGAAGAAGGCCGGCGTGCTCATGATCGACGGCCGCTATACCGTTCAGGCCGGCGCTGAAACCGACACCAAGATCTTCGACGTCTCGCTGCTTCCCCGCGCCAAGCTCGCCGATTGGCTGATCGCGAATGTCGCCAAAGGCGGTGTGATCGGCTTCGATCCGTGGAACCATACCGCCGGCGAGATTGGCCGCCTGACCTCGG
>JBEVLH010000347.1:0-8029 GCA_040509255.1 Hyphomicrobium sp.
CAGAGCGACCAGCTCGACAAGGATCGCGCCATCGAGCACTGGAAGGCCCGCGGCCTCGATTTCACAAAGCTGTTCCATAAGCCGCACGCACCCAAGGGCGTCGCGATCTTCAACAGTGAGCGCCAAGACCACGGCCTCGACAAAGTCTTGGACGTGACGTTGATCGAACTCGCCAAGCCTGCGCTCGAACTGAAGCGGCCGGTGAAGGCCGAAGTCGAGATTAAGAACGTCAACCGCTCAACCGGGGCCATGCTGTCCGGCGAAGTGGCGAAGCGCTTCGGTCATACCGGTTTGCCGGAAGACACCATCTGGATCTCACTGAAGGGCACTGCCGGGCAGGCGTTCGGCGCCTGGGTCGCGCACGGCGTCACGCTCGACCTCGTTGGCGAAGGCAACGACTACGTCGGCAAGGGCCTGTCGGGCGGCAAGTTGATCGTGCGCCCCGATCCGAAGTCGGGCATCACGCCGGAAGAAAGCATCATTGTCGGCAACACCGTGCTGTACGGCGCCATCACTGGTGAATGCTACTTCCGTGGCGTCGCCGGCGAGCGCTTCGCCGTCCGCAACTCGGGCGCGTACGCGGTCGTCGAAGGCACCGGCGATCACGGCTGCGAATACATGACCGGCGGCGTCGTCGTCGTGCTCGGTCAAACCGGCCGCAACTTCGCAGCCGGCATGTCGGGCGGTATCGCTTACGTCCTCGACGAGGCAGGTGACTTCGAAAGCCGTCTCAACAAGGATATGGTCCAGCTCGAAGCGATCACCGCCGATCCGGGGTCGTTGCAAAAGCTCTCCCATCAGGGCGGCGATGTTGCGATTGCGGTTCGAAACGTCATGGTCGACATGCGCGAACAGGACGTCGAACGGCTGCACACGCTGATCTCGCGTCACGCGCATTACACCAATTCGCGCCGCGCCCAGGAAATCCTGAAAAACTTCGAAGCCTACCTGCCGAAG
Organism: Hyphomicrobium sp.; assembly: GCA_040509255.1. GTDB lineage: Bacteria > Pseudomonadota > Alphaproteobacteria > Rhizobiales > Hyphomicrobiaceae > Hyphomicrobium_B. Next base: position 958 of record JBEVLH010000347.1, read on the forward strand.
TTCCGGAAGGTCATGCCGGTCGAATACCGTCGCGCACTGGCCGAGCTGGCAAAGGCTCGCGAAACCAATCGCGAGGCCGAACTCGAAGCCGCCAAGCAATAGCCGACGCCGTCACATCGCGATCAGAAAGACGAAAGAAGACATACACGAATGGGCAAGCCGACCGGTTTTCTGGAAATCGACCGCATCGACCGCAAATATCGGCCGGTCGATGAGCGCCTGAAGCACTACAAAGAATTCGTCGTCCCGCTGCCGGAGCCCGAGGTCAAGAAGCAGGCCGCGCGGTGTATGGACTGCGGCATTCCCTATTGTCACAACGGCTGCCCGGTCAACAATCAGATCCCTGATTGGAACGACCTCGCCTATCGTGGCGACTGGAAGGAAGCCGCCGACAATCTGCATTCGACGAACAACTTCCCCGAGGTGACCGGCCGCATCTGTCCGGCGCCTTGCGAAGCCGCTTGCACGCTCAACATCGACGATAAGCCGGTGACGATCAAAACCATCGAATGCTCGATTGCCGATCGCGCCTGGGAAGAAGGCTGGGTGCAGCCGCTTCCGCCCGAAAAGAAGACCGGCAAGAAAGTCGCCGTCATCGGGTCTGGTCCCGCGGGGCTGGCGGCCGCGCAGCAACTCGCACGCGCCGGCCATGACGTTCACGTCTATGAGAAGAATGCCCGTCCGGGCGGCTTGCTCGTCTACGGCATTCCCGACTTCAAAATGGAAAAGGACGTCATCGCGCGGCGCGTCAAGCAGATGGAAGCCGAAGGCGTGACCTTCCATTGCGGGATTCACGTCGGCCAGGACCTGTCCGCCAAGTACCTCGAATCCAAGCACGATGCGGTGCTCATCGCCATCGGTTCCGAGCAGCCCTTCGATTTCTTTGCAAAGTCGCCTGGGCGCGATCTCGATGGCCTGCACTACGCGATGGATTTTCTTCCGCAGCAGAACCGCCGCAACTACGGCGAGCCGCAGAAGCCGAAGTCGCAAGAAATCTCGGCCAAGGACAAGCACGTCATCGTCATCGGTGGCGGCGACACCGGTTCGGATTGCATCGGTACGTCATTCCGCCAGGGCGCTAAAAGCGTGACCCAGCTCGAAATCATGTCCATGCCGCCCGAGAAAGAGAACAAAGCTCTTTCGTGGCCGCATTGGCCGCTGAAGTTGCGCATCTCATCATCGCAGGCTGAAGGTGCGAAGACGGAATATTCGATCTCGACCACCGGATTCACCGGCGAAGACGGCAAGGTCAAGAAGCTTCACTACACCCGCGTCAACGCCAACCTGCAACCCATCAAGGGAACCGAAGGCGCGCTCGACGCTGACCTCGTGCTGTTCGCGATGGGTTTTTCAGGCCCGATTGAATCCGACATCGTCAAGGAGTTCCAGCTGCCCGTCGTAGCTCGCGGCCGCTTCAAGGGCCTGGATGCGACGGAGCGCGATTACAAGCTCGCGACATCGCCCAAGCTCTTCTGCGCGGGCGACATCCGACGCGGCCAGTCGCTTGTGGTGTGGGCCATCCGCGAAGGCCGTCAAGCGGCACATGCCATCGACAAGTTCCTGATGGGTTCAACCGTCCTGCCGCGATAGCTCACGCTAGCCTGAGTGCGATAGCGCCGACGCCGATCAGGCCGGCGCCGATCAGCCGCGCTGGCCCAAGCTTTTCGCGCAGAATGAGCCCAGCGATCGCCGTTCCGAACAGGATTGATGTTTCGCGCAGAGCCGCAACGACGGCGACGGGCGCCATCGTCATGGCGGTCAGGACCAGCGCGTAAGAGACGACGGTCGCCGCCCCTCCGAACGCCGCCGCCCGCCATCGCGTCTGAACGAGCCCGATAAAGGCGTCGCGCCTCGTGAAAAGCACCCATATCGCCAACGGAACGCCTGTCAGCGCGAACACCCAGGACGCGTAGGCCCCCGGTGCCGCTGACAGACGCGAGCCGCTGCCATCGATCAAGGTGTAGGAGGCAATCACCACGGCATTCAGCAGCGCCAGATAGACTGCGCGCGCGTTGCCGCCATTGGTCTCTTTCAACATCGTGATGATGCCGCCGGAAATGAGCGCGATGCCCAACCAGGCCGGCGGCGACAGTTTTTCGCCGAGCCAAAACGCACTGACCAGCGCAATTAGAAAAGGTGCCGTGCCACGCATCAATGGATAGGTCTGGCCCATGTCGCCGACCCGATAGGCTGCCGCCACGAGTGCAAAATATCCGATGTGTACGACCACGGACGAAATCAGAAACGGCCAACTCGCGCGCGCCGGCAGATCTAGAAATGGCAGCGCGATCCCGGCTGCCACCGCCGCCGCGGTCGCGACCATGAACGTCGTGAGGACCTTGTCGTCTCCGCTTTTGGCAACCGCATTCCAGGACGCATGCAGCGCCGCCGCCAGCAAAACGGTGAGAAAAACCCAGACTGTCATGTCATTGCGAATTCATGGTCGATCTGCGAAGCGAATTCCTACCTGATCAGCCGGGAGGCGATGGCTCCGCCGCTGGCCTTGCTTCGCTCGTCGTCGCGGGCTTCGGTGGCCACGTCACGTCGTCCGCCCTACCCGGCTTCGGCTGCAGGCGCTCGCCTTTGACCAGGAGCCGGAAGTACGGAGCCTGCGTCGGCGAAAGCCGGCCCCGGTCGCGGTTTCCGGCTGGCGAGATCGAACTCATCAGCGTCAGGCCGCCAGCGATTTGGTCGACCAGGAGGTCGCCGCGTTGCCCAGACGCTTCCCGCCGCGCCATCAGCGCCACGACCGATGCCGGTATGGCCGGCCGCACGATCGCGATCGTCTGCGTCTCTTCGCGGCCATTGCTTCCGACGATCTTGAGAACGATTTTGCCGTTGTCCTCTTTCTGATCGCCTGACGTGTCCGTCGTCGAAGATGCCGGCGTGCCATCGACGCCCCGTGCCCGCACGACCGGCGGCGCTTTCGCAACGGGCGCCTTTGCCTCGGCGGCGACAGGCGAAAACGGACCCGGCGTTTTGATCGCATTTCCAGGATTGATCGTGGCTTGTTCGACGTCCGCACCGAGAAGCGGGATGTTGCGGTTCGCTTTCGCCTGGATGAGATCGGGCCGCAGTTCCTTTTCGACGAAATGCGCGAGCTTGCGGTTACCGGCGTCGGTGAAGTTCACGCCATCGCGGAGTCGCAACAGGCGGATCGCGCCTTCGAGGTCAGGACCATAGGCCGAATACGCGCCGTTCTCATCCGTGAAGCCCTGATAGGCATCGATATATTTGAAGCCGTTGAGGTAGGCCCGCTCGCGGATCACATCGTTGATCCGCTGGGCGAGATCATTGGCGTCGGAACGCGCAAGATTGGGCAGGCCAACCCAATACACCGTCGCGCTACTGGTCTTGAACGATCGCATCAAGCGGTCGATGCGCCGGGTATATTCGATCATCCAGGCTTCGCTTCCGATGGGCAGGCGCTTGCCGTCGACCCCCTTGATCGAAATCCGGTCGTCCTGCCCAGTCATCACGATCGCGATGTTGAAGGGCTGGCTGGCGATCGCCTTTTCAAGCGCCGCGACCTTCGCATCGAAGTTCAGCATCGCGATGCCGGCGATCGGCGTCACCTGCTTTTGAATGTTCAGGCGAGCATCGGAATTGAATGCCGCCGTCAGGCCGCCGAGCAGGCCGGGCGCAAAATCATCGCCGAACACGCTAACCTGATAGACGTCATTATCCGGGAAAGGCGTCAGGAATGTCCCGACCTGATCGTCGTCGCCCGCCCAAGCAGATGGAGCAAGCGTAACCGCCATCGCGACCGCCAGCACGGCGACGCATAAGCCATAAAGCCTGCAAATGCCGGTCATGCCGTCGCGTGCCTTTCCCACCATGCAAGCCGACGCTCGCGATTCCGCCTCCAACATACAGCGTCGGAGGCCTGCTTCCAACGGCCCGTTCCTGGCAACAACGGCCGTCAGCGCCCGGCGGCCTGCGATTCGACATGCGCCAGAACGCGCTCCGAGGGCCAGCAATCGATCTCCAGGCCGTTGGCCTTTTCATACAAGCCGATCTGCTTTCGCGTGTTCGACCCGATCTTTCCGTCGATCTTATCCATCGGATATCCGAGCTTCATAAGCCGCGCCTGGATCCCTTCCACGGTCCGCGTTCTCGGCTGCGAGAACGACTTCCAGGCGGTCACGAAATCCCCGCCGCCGCGAATCCGGTCGCCCAGATTGCCGACGAAAAGTGCGTAGAGATCGGACGTGTTATAGAGCCGGATCACTCGGAAATTCTGACCCGCGAGGAACGCCGGCCCGTATGCGCCCGCGGGCATCATCAAGTAGGCGTCCGAAGCCAGCTCGGTGGCGGTAAAGGGCTTCCCGCCCGCTTTCTTGAACCCTTTTTTTACCCAGTCCGCGATCGGACGCGCGTCGGGCGGCCCCTCGAGCGAGCAATCGGCATGCGCCGGCGCAATCACTTCGTATCCCCAGCGCGCTCCGCGCACCCATCCCTTGCCCTCGAGCTGCTTTGCTGTAAACGCGAGCGCGTCGGCGACAGAGCGCCAGATATCGATCTTGCCGTCGCCATCTCCGTCGATGGCGTATTTGAGATATTCCGTCGGCATCGCCTGCGTCAGTCCGACGGCCCCCGCCCAGGACGACTTCATGTCCGACCGCGGAACCCCCTGCTGAAGCATCTGCAGCGCCGCAATGAGTTCGTCATGGAAGCGCTCCTTGCGCTTTCCGACGAAAGCGAGCGTCGCCAGCATTTGGATCGCGTCGCTCGAAGGGTGATACGTCCCGTACGCCGTCTCGCGGCCCCAGATGGCGACGAGGGTATAGCGATCGACGCCGGTCAAGCCTTCGATGCGCTCGAGCGCCGCTTTGTGCTCGGCCAGGAATTTGCGGCCCTGAACCCCGAGGCTTTCGAGATAAGGCTTCGATAAATAGTCGGCAGCAGTCTTCGTGAACTCGGCTTGCCCGCTGTTGTCGACCTTGGGGCGGCCTGGAATGTCGAGGTCGGGAATCGTATAGTCGGGCTCGACGCCCGCGAACGCCGTATCAAAGACCTTGCGGCTGACGCCGACGGCCTTCGCATCCGGCCAAAGGCTCTGGATGAATGCGCGGAAATCTTCATTGGATTTGGCATCGACGCCTGTCGCCGCCGAGCATACCGCCAAGGCGATGATGGCCGCGATCGAACCCCGAAGATATCGTCTCATCGCCATTTGAAAAGCTGCCTTTTGGATGTGCGGGTGGTAAAGTTGCCCGCAGCGAATGGCTGATTTTCAGGGCATTTTTGCGGCTCACTCAGCCAGCGCGCCGGCCTTCAGTTCATCGACCCGCCGTTCCCAGTTAAGCGCCTGAGCCACGATCTGTTCCAGATCGTCGTGCTCCGGTCGCCAACCGAGTCTTTCCCGTATTTTCGCAGATTGGGCCACAATGGCGGCCGGATCGCCCGCGCGCCGCGGCGACAGCAAAACCTTGAAATCGACGCCGGAGACGCTCTTCACTGCCGCAACGACCTCGAAAACCGAGTAGCCCCTCGAATAGCCGCAGTTGAAAATATCAGATGCGCCGCCGCGACGCAGATGGCGCAGCGCCACCGAATGCGCCGCCGCGAGATCGCTGACGTGAATGTAGTCGCGCACGCATGTTCCATCGGGCGTCGGATAATCCGTACCGAAAATCTCGAGTTGCGCGCGCTTGCCGAGTGCCGTTTCGCACGCGACCTTGATCAGATGCGTCGCCCTGGGTGTCGACTGCCCGGAACGACCCCTCGGGTCGGCCCCGGCAACATTGAAGTAGCGAAGCGCGACGAACTGAAAATCATGAGCCCTTGAAACATCCGACAGCATGATCTCGGTCATCAGCTTCGACGACCCATACGGCGACACTGGTGCGAGCGCAGCGCTCTCGGATACCGGATTTTCCTGCGGATTGCCGTAGACGGCAGCGGTCGAGGAAAAAATGAAATTCTTGACGCCCGTCTCTACGGCAGCTGCAATCAGTCCGCGGGATTTGGCCGTGTTGTTGAGATAATAACCGAGCGGGTCTGCGACCGAATCCGGCACCACGATCGATCCCGCGAAATGAATGATCGCATTTACGTTATGCGAAAGGATCGTTTCCTTGACGAGGTCGTTTTCTGCAATATCACCGACGACGAGCGCCGCCCGGCTATCGACAGCCCAGCGAAATCCCGTGGATAGATTATCGATGACAACGACATCCTCGCCCGCATCCAGAAGCTCCAGCACCATGTGGCTGCCGATGTAGCCGGCGCCTCCCGTGACAAGCACGCTCATAGTTGCAATGAACTCCTGGGTTCTATACGCACATGCGCAGCTTATTCTGCGCAAGGAGAGATCGGCTCAGACCTAATGGAGACCGCCCCTTTGTGCAAATAGCTCCTTCGCGTTTCGGCGTGACAACTTCCTCTCCTAAGAACATAAAAATCTAAATTTCGAGCAATTGGACTTTGAGCGCGAACCGGCGCCCTTGGAGCACATGATGAACGCGGTGAAGAAACCAATACGTAAAGCTGTTTTTCCGGTCGCAGGCCTCGGCACGCGATTTCTCCCGGCAACCAAGGCCGTCCCTAAAGAGATGCTGACCGTCGTCGACCGACCGGTGCTTCAGCACGTCGTTGACGAGGCGCGCGCCGCGGGTATCGAACACTTCATATTCGTCACCGGCCGCAACAAGGGTGTTATCGAAGATCACTTCGACAAGCAGTTCGAACTCGAAGCAACACTTGCGGCGCGCGGCAAGACGAAAGAGCTCGATGCCCTAACCCGCGATCTTCCGCAGGCTGGACAGACGAGCTTTACCCGCCAACAGGCGCCACTCGGGTTGGGCCATGCCGTATGGTGTGCGCGCGAGCTTGTCGGCAATGAGCCGTTCGCCCTGCTACTCCCTGACATGCTTCACCATGGGCGCACGTCCTGCCTGGCCGATATGATCAGCGCCTATTCGCGAACCGGCGGCAATCTCATCGCCGTGGCGCCGGTCCCCGAGGATCAGACGCATCAATATGGCATCGTCGGCGTCAAGGACGTGAAGGCAAAGGTCTCGGCGATCACCGAAATGGTCGAAAAGCCGAAAGCCGGCACGGCGCCGTC
>JBEVLH010000348.1:0-3333 GCA_040509255.1 Hyphomicrobium sp.
GGCGAGGTCATTTCCAATATCGTTGCGATAGCGGGAATTAGCGAGAACGAGTTTGCTCAGCAAATCATAGGCATTCTTCTGTGCTTGGACGATCGTTGATCCTGTTCCGGTTACAACCATGGTCCAGCCGTACATACCTGAGGTAACCAGCGTCGCTCCGTCGAGCTTCACTTCTCCCAGATGAATGTGGGACTGCTCTGCGGGGTTCAACGGGGGATTAAAATGTATGGGAACGCCGACGGGCTCCGGTATCTGCCGACGCGAGTAGGGAAAGGGCGGTACCGTGACGACGACGCCAACGGAAAATCCTGACCGTGTTTCGAATCGATCTCCGTCGGCCAGCATTGATTCGAAAATATCGGCCCAGCTGGACCGCTGCAGGCTCTCCAGAATGGCAGAACCCGGATAGCCGAAGCGGCACGTGAATTCCAATGGCCAAATGCCGTCATCATTCACGATGGTGTTGAGATTGATGTAGCCTTGATATTTCTTTTCTCGAAGCAGCCCAGCGAGCTTTCCGAGAGTCAAATCGAAGAACCGGTTTGAGCGGTCGAACGTCACCGGCGTTCCCATTTCGGGCGTAAGCTCTCCGAGGCCGCCCGGAAAAAAGCGCTTATGTTCCCAATCGAGACAGGCGGGCCGCATAAACCTTTGGCCCGTGAAATAGGCGCCGATGCCCATCTCAACGCCGTCGATGTGTTTCGTAAGAACGATACGCGGTTCTTGCTCAAGCGAGCGCGAAAGATGCTCAAGCATAACGATGATATCGGAGCCATCGTCCATCATTCCAACCACGGTGCTCATGGAGCCGTAGCCGTTGAATTTCAGGACGTATCGTGCCGGCTGGCGACGCGCGAATTCCGCGGCCTCAGCCGCGCCTTCGAAGGACCAGTGCGGAGCGACTTGGAAACCGTGTGCAGCTAATATGTCTTGGGCAAAGGGTCGATCGTTTTCCAATTGGTCGCCGAAGGCACATCCGCCAATGACGCGATAACCATCCCGCCGCAATTCATCTTGCGCTGCACCGACCCCGCCGAGAACGGACTCAAAAAGTATGATGCCGTCCTTGCCGACCCAATCGAGATCCGCTTGCCAATGGGACGATTTCTGAACGATCCCGTCAAACGTGTCGGCGCACCGCTCATCGGCGATATGCACCTTCACGTCGTGGCCGTCGCGAGCGAGGCGATGATAAACAGATCCGAGATCGCAGCTTTCGCCGATACCGAGAAAACGCATGCGAGTTACGCGGCCTGTCGTCGAGCGTTGCATCCCAATTCTTGCCGGTAACGCTCAAAACAGCGCTGCCCGTGCCAGAGCCGAATTACGGCGCCTTCCGCGATGGGACGAGCCCGCGTCGGATCCTCTTGCACCAGCGGACGTAGAACTTCACGGTTCCATTCCTCCGAGTGCTTCACGTCGAGAACGGCATGGACCGCGAAGTAAAGCCGCTTCTTTGAGGGAATGCCCAAGCGCTTGAGACCCTTGTTCACGCAATCGGCACGCGCGGGGGCAGTCATTTCGATGACGCCCAAAGCGCCGATCGATTGATACGCATAGCGGCGGTGCCGCGACAACGCCACCATCGTATTCCCGAGCGCTAGAGATACTGGGACGATCTCTTCGGGACGCGGCGAAAGCCCCAAATGGTGAGACAGCCGGTCGAGCAACATTCCATGCATGCCGCTTTCCCTGCCACGCCCCATTTCGTCCCAGTAGTTGCGAGCCATCTCAAGTTTGGGCCGGGTGCTCATTTTCACTTGGGTGAGGGCTAACAGGTCCTCGAAGCCGGCTTCGCCCGCCACCTCTTGCAGCAGGAACCATTTCATTTGTTCGGCTGAAGCGTCATGCTCGAGCCAGGAAAAGAGGGGATCGTTCTGTCCTGGGCCATTTGATTCTAACGCCTCGTACCAATCGATGAAGGCGTCCGCGTCCTCCGGGGCATCCGCAACGAGGGGGGCGAGTTCGCTTCGAACGGCTTCGATATAGAGGCTTTCAGCGAAAGCCGCGTCCGCCTCTTCCTTTAGCTCGTCTCTCCAGGAGAGCGATGATGCTCCAGGATCGAGCCGAGGGCCGTTGTACTTAGCCAAGGCCCGATGAAACTCCTCGAAACCGGGTCCCGACAATTGGTCGGCCTTGGTTGATAGTTTCTCAAATCTCGTCATCAGCGCTCCTTACCGTTTCACCAAGCGAAGAGCGACAACCGCAATTCTATCGGCAGAATGATATGGCGCGCGCTCCAGTTCCTCCCCGAACACGTCTGGATCAACTTCGCTATAGGCGGCGGAAACGTTGGGGCCTGCCAATAGGGGCCTCAAGGCGTCTTGAAAAAGGTCCCTGCCATCGATGATTGGAGAGCCGGTGTACAAGATCAATCGCCCTCCCGGCCTGAGATGCTGAAGGCTTTCTTCCGCGATCCGCAAGGAAAGATCGAAGCCCAACAAGCCCCCGCCGTGGCGGTATAGACGCTTGGAATCGTCCACAAGATAGGGAGGATTGGAGACGATCAGGTCAAGGTTCGACGGCAGTCCATCGAGGACGTCGGCAAGCACGATCGAGACGTCTTCGAGGTCGTTGATTTCACTGTTGACACGGCTGAAGGCCAACGCGCGTTCGTTGATATCGGAAAGCGTGAGCTGGGTGCCCGGGCCAAGAATGCGGTGAGCGGCTATTCCTCCGACGCCGGATCCGCAGCCAATATCGACGACGTGCTTTATTTCAGACCGGTCGATCCCCGCTAAGCCCGCCTCGATCAATCGCACGAACCGGTAGGAGTCGGGACCGAAGAACACCGCGTTTTCATCGGCGGTCGGAAAACCTGAATGCAAAAAAAGCTGGCCGTCCAAGGTCGATGCTCGAACGGCACTTCGAGATAAGTCACCCTCCCGGAGAATTTCGCCTGCCCCCTCAAGGCATCGCGCAAGCGACGGCGCGAGGGAGGCCGTCTGGAAACGCTTGTTCCAGCCGAAAATATCCCTCAGGCTCGATCCTTCAGCGCCGCGCTGCAAGATCCGCTTGTGCGTCTCAGGCGTTACGGTCGTGAAGCTATAGCCTTCCGCCACGAGCATTCGCCCGAGTTGAGCCAAGTGTTTTTCTTTTTTGGACGTGATCACGCAGTTTGCTGACAGGGCGGTTAAGTCGTGCACTCGGTGTGGTAACCCAAAGAACGCGCCAGCACGGGCATTCGTTCAAACCAAGAGACCAGAAGAGCGCCCCCGTCAGGACCAGGTCAACAGTCTCTTCAGGGCGATAGAGTTCTGAGCCTGACAGCCACAGCGGAATGCGCGCCTCCATCGGTGGGATTCTCGCCCATGTAGGCTTATCGATGCCGAC
>JBEVLH010000349.1:0-8055 GCA_040509255.1 Hyphomicrobium sp.
GGAATTCCTCGCCAACATGTCTCACGAGCTGCGGACGCCGCTCAACAGCATCCTCATTCTCGGCCAGCAGCTTGGGGATAACCCGGACGGCAATCTGACTGACAAGCAGGTCGAATTCGCGCGCACGATCCACGGCGCCGGCACCGACCTCCTCAACCTCATCAGCGATATTCTCGATCTTTCGAAGATCGAGTCCGGTACGGTGTCGGTCGATGCGGAGGAAGTGGCATTCGGCGGCCTGATCGAAGCCGTCGCTCGACCGTTCCGTCACGAAGCAGAGCGCCGCGGCCTGCAGTTCGAGGTGACGTTCGACGCCGATCTCGGCAAGACGATCTTCACGGACTCAAAGCGCCTGCAGCAGGTTCTCAAGAACTTGCTGTCGAACGCATTCAAATTCACGCGCGACGGCTTTGTCCGCCTTGGCGTCAAGCCGGCGACAGGCAAGTGGAGTTCCGACCATCCGATCCTGTCGACAGCGCCGACGGTCGTTGCGTTCGAGGTTCAGGATTCCGGCATCGGCATTCCCGCCGACAAACAGAAGCTCATCTTTGAAGCGTTCCAGCAAGCCGACGCCAGCACGAGCCGCAAGTATGGTGGCACCGGCCTCGGTCTTGCGATCAGCCGCGAGCTTGCGCACCTTCTCGGCGGCGAAATCCACCTCAAAAGCGAAACTGATGTCGGCAGCACCTTCACGCTGTACATCCCGCTTCGCTACGCCTCGCTCGCAGGCGACGTCCGCGCAAAGTCCGATAGTAGTCAAACGGCGGCCACAGCGCTTCCGCATCCCGGGCTATTGCCACCGCCGATCGAAGACGATCGCGACAATATCTCCGCGGGCGATCAGGTGCTCTTGATCGTCGAAGACGACAGCAATTTCGCACGCGTCCTGTTGGATGCGGCACACGAAACCGGCTTCAAGGGGATCGTGAGCCAGCGCGGCGTCGATGCGATGGCTCTCGCAACGGATTACAATCCGACTGCCATTTCACTTGATATTCATCTGCCTGATATTCTCGGGTGGTCGGTGCTGAGCCATCTGAAACACAACCCCCTGACACGGCATATCCCGGTGCAAGTGCTGACGCTCGACGACGATCGTCATCACGGCTTGGCTCGTGGCGCGTATTCATTCCTGACCAAACCGCTACAGGTCGAGCAGCTCAAATCCGGCTTGCGCAAGATCGGCGCGTTCTCGACCTCATCAACAAAGCGGCTGCTGATCGTCGAGGATGATCCGGCGGAACGGCTGAGCGTCTCTACCCTTCTCAAAGAAGGGGATGTCGAGATTCTAACGGCTCCGGATGGAAAATCCGCGATCGAAACGCTGGAGCGCGAGGCTATCGATTGCGTCGTGCTCGACCTCAAGCTGCCCGATATGTCGGGTTTCGAAATCCTCGAACACATGAGCCAGCAGGACGGAATGCGCGACATCCCGGTGATCGTATTTACCGGCCGCGAGCTGTCGAGCGAGGAAAATATTCGAATCCGGCAATACGCTCGCACCGTCGTGGTGAAGGGGGTTGAGTCGCCGGAGCGGCTGCTCGACGAAACGGCGCTGTTCCTCCATCGTGTCGTCACGGAGCTTCCCGCCGCCAAGCAAGAGCTATTGTCGCGGCTCCACGATACCGATGACTATCTGATCGGTCGCAAGGTGCTTCTGGTCGACGACGACGCACGCAACATTTTCGCGCTCAGCAGCCTGCTCGAACGGCGCGGCATGGAAGTGCTGACGGCGAACACAGGCCTCGAAGCGATCGAAACGCTCGGCGTCTCCGATGTCTCCATCGTTCTCATGGACATCATGATGCCGGAGATGGATGGCTATCAGACCATGCAAAAAATCCGCAGCAGCGAAAAAAATCAGCGCCTACCGATCATTGCGTTGACGGCGAAAGCCATGAAAGGCGACCGCGAAAAATGTCTGGAGGCCGGCGCTTCCGATTATCTGGCAAAGCCGGTCGACACCGAGCAGCTCCTGTCGGCGCTGCGCATGTGGCTGCACAGGTAGCGAGGGACCATGGCCGCCGAGCCCAACACGTACCAGAACGTCAATATCCTGCTTGTCGACGATCAGCCGGGGAAACTGCTCTCTTACGAAGCCATTCTGGACGGACTTGATGCAACGCTGATCAAAGCGACGACAGCGGAAGAGGCGCTAACCGCTCTTCTCAAGACGGACATTGCCGTCATCCTGATGGACGTCTGCATGCCCGATCTCGATGGTTTCGAGCTCGCGGCCATGATCCGCAACCATCCGCGGCACGAGAAAACCGCCGTGATCTTCATCTCGGCGGTGCGACTCGAAACGGATGACCTGCTCAAGGGATACCGCACGGGTGCCGTCGATTATGTGTCGGTGCCGGTGACGCCGGAAATTCTGAAGGCCAAAGTACAGATCTTCGTCGAACTTTACCGGAAGACGCGGCAGCTTGATGCGCTCAACGCCGAACTCGAAGAACGGGTCAAACAGCGCGCGGAACAGCTCGAAGCCTCGCACGCGGCGTTGCAGGAAAGCGAGGAACGACTTCGGCTCGCCAGCGAAGCGGGTAAGCTTGCGACGTTCGAGTTCGACGCGAAGGCCCAGATGCTTCAGTGGTCATCGAACGTATCCGACGTCCTGCATCGTGACGTGCCGGAGCGACAGAGCTTCGAAGCATTCATGGAACTCGTCCACGACGACGATCGGGAAATGGTGCGAAGCTACGTTCATACCGCAAACTATTCCAATACGACCGCTGAACTCGAGTTCCGCGTGACGAGCGCGCGCGGGGTCTCGTGGATCCTGGCACGGGGTCACGCCATCGCGACGGCGACGTCCGAAACTCCGCGGGTTCTAGGAACACTGCTCGACATCACAGAGCGGAAATCGGCCGACAGCCATCAGCAGCTTCTGATGGCGGAACTCGATCATCGCGTCAAAAACATCCTCGCCAATGTTGCGGCGATCGCGCGGCTTTCAAGCACGAACGCGGCTTCGGTCTCATCATTCGCGTCTGCACTCGACGGGCGCATTCATGCGATGTCGTCGGCACACGACCTTTTGCGCCAGAGTAGTTGGACGGGCGTCGACCTTCATGAACTCGTGCACGCGGCGCTGGAGCCGTTTCGATCGCGCAGCAACAACGACATCGTCGTCGAGGGCGAACGCATTCGGCTGACGTCGAAATTCGGTCAGTCGATGGCACTTGTGTTGCATGAACTGGTGACGAACGCCGTCAAGCACGGTGCTCTTTCGGTCGCGGGTGGCAAGGTTTCGGTGAACTGGTCGCGCATCTCGACGCCGGAGGGCGAGAAGATTGCTTTTTCCTGGCGAGAGCAGGGCGGGCCGATCTGCAGCAAGCCCGCACGCAACGGCTTTGGACTTGCCGTCATCCGCAGCGCGGCCTCTGAGTGCGGCGGCGTCGCCGACATGGCTTTCGTGCCGGAAGGTTTCCAGTTCGATTTTGAAGGCGATCTTTCAACGCGCGCCCAGATGGTCGGCACGCGCCACATCGCGATTGTGCCGAAGACGCGCATTCCGCCGCCAGCCGCGAATATTTCTGCACCCGGACACTGCCGTATCCTTCTGATAGAGGATGAAGGGTTGATCGCGATGCAGCTGAAGCTCGATCTCGAAGCGGAAGGGCACTCGGTTGTCGGACCCTATGCCCAGCTTTCCGAGGGATTGCGGGCCGCGAACGAATCCAATTTCGATATTGCGCTGATCGATATCAATCTCGGCGCCGACAACAGCGCGCCAATCGCGGAGATCCTGGATCGCCGAATGATCCCGTTCGCGTTCACAACTGGTTACAACGATCTCGTCTTCCTGCCGCCGCGGCTGCGGGAATATCCGCATCTGACGAAGCCCTACAATCCCGCGGATGTGAAGGATCTCGTCAAGATGCTGGCTTATCGCTTTGGCGAGCAACGCGCCGACACATCCGATCAAGTGGCTTAGCTGGCGACGCAGGCGGCGCCGAGAAGTATTATTTCGCTGTTCATCTTCCTGGGTGCGGTTTGATCGTCGCATTGTGCGGCGCACGCAACCAATGGTGAATCCGGTCGTTGCTTCCGTTCGTGAAACGGTCACCGGGGATTTGATGACAGCTAATTCGTATCGCGCTTCGCTTGATGTCGCCGCCATCGGGAACGGTCGTGTTGCCGCGCTTATCGATCAAGGCGCCCGCATCGTGTGGTGGTGCTTTCCGCGCCTCGACGGGGATCCGATCTTCTGCCGGCTTCTTTCGGGTGATGAGGAGAAGGGTTTTTGCGATGTCGTGCTCGAGGGCCAAGTATCGGCGACCTCGAGCTACATTCGCAATACCTGCATCCTGGAAACGATCCTGATTTCCGACAGCGGCGCTGCCGTGAAGGTGACGGATTTCGCGCCGCGGTTTTCGCGTTACGACCGGTCATTCCACCCAGCGCAGCTGTTCCGCCGGATCGAGCCGCTGCGCGGGCTGCCGCGGATCTCGGTTCGCGTGCGGCCGACACATAGCTACGGGCAGCCGGCGGCGAGTGCTTCGCACGGCTCCAACCACATTCGCTATATGTGCGGCTCAACAGCCGTTCGTGTCACGACCGACCTCGCCGTTTCCTATATCGAGCATGAAACGCCGTTCGCGCTGACGCGGCCCGGGACGCTCGTCATCGGGCCGGACGAGCCGATCGACAGCTCGATCGACGCCCTTTCGCGGGAATTCCTCGAGCGCACCCGCGATTTCTGGGTCGGATGGGTGCGCGGGCTTGCCGTCAGCTACGAGTGGCAGCCTGAGATCATACGAGCCGCGATCTCGCTCAAGCTTTGCACGTTTGAGGAAACCGGCGCGATTACGGCCGCACTGACGACGTCGATCCCGGAAGCTCCCAATACGCCACGGACGTGGGACTACCGCTTCTGCTGGCTTCGCGACGCGTATTTCGTGATCCGCGCGCTGAACCGGCTCGGCGCGACGCAGTCGATGGAGAATTATCTCGACTACATCACCACCATCGTCGCCGATGGCAAGGGTCCGCTGAAGCCGCTCTATGGCATCGTTCACAACGACACCGCTGCCGAACAAACGGCTCCCAATCTCAAGGGCTATCGTGGGATGGGCCCGGTCCGCTTCGGCAATCTCGCGTCCGATCAGCTGCAGCACGACGCCTACGGCAGCGTCATTCTGGGCGCGACGCAAATGTTCATCGACCAGCGGCTGCCGCGCATGGGCGACGTCAGCCTCTTCCGCGAACTCGAAGCGCTCGGCGAGCAGGCACGCCACCTTCATCTCGAACCGGACGCGGGTATTTGGGAATATCGCGGGCGGCAACGCATCCACACGCATTCGGCGACCATGTGCTGGGTTGCGTGTGACCGCCTCGCGCGCATTGCGCACATCCTCGGCCTCGCCGATAGGACCGCGTATTGGACGGAGGCAGCTGAGCGCATCCGCGGCGAAATTCTCGCGAGGGCCTGGAGCGAGAAGCGCGGCTCATTTACCGGCGCGTTCGATCACCAAGAGCTCGACGCCAGCGTCCTGCTGTTGCCCGATCTCGGTTTTCTTCCGGCCAGCGATCCGCGCTTCGTCAAAACGGTCAATGCGATCGGCGGCGAGCTGATGCGCAACGGACTGATGCTGCGCTACGCCGCCGAGGATGATTTCGGCCTGCCGGAATCGGCGTTCCTCGCCTGCCAGTTCTGGTACATCGATGCGCTCGCTTCGATCGGCCGACGAGACGAAGCGCGCGAATTGTTCGGCGAACTTCTGAAGCACCGCAACGCCTTCGGCATGCTGAGCGAAGATTTGCATCCAGCGACCGGCGAACTGTGGGGCAATCTTCCGCAGACCTATTCGATGGCCGGCATGATCAACTCTGCCATGACGCTATCGCGCACATGGGAAGACGCGTGGACCGGGTCCGCGGCTGCCGACCATGATACCAGGGGCAGCAACGCCCAGCGCGGAGGCGAGCCGGAGATGGCCGCTTCCCGCAGCGCGACGCGCAGAGCGGCGTTCAACAGATAGCGACAGGGTCAGCGGAGTGCCGCCGCGCGGCCTCGGGTGCGACGCGTCGTTGTTTGCTTGATGACGGCGACCAGCCGGCATTCGACGCCGCCTTTGTTGAACTGGCGGTCAACCTGGGCGCTCGGAAAGCCGCTTTCGATCAGGGTCGTGCCTAAGCCGCGACGCCCCGGAGCGCTGACGGCAGGGCCGCCGCGCTCATGCCAAAGAAGTTCGAAGCGGCTGTCGTCGTCATCGAGCACCGTCACGCTCCACGTTACGCTGACGCCGCCCTGCTCGTTCGACCACGCGCCATACTTGATGGCATTGGTGCCGAGTTCGTGGAGCGTCAAAGCCAATGCACTCGCGACGTCGCCCGGTATCATCATATCCGGGCCACGCGTCTCGATGCGGCGAGCTCCCGGCGGCACGAGCGGCTTCAAGGTTTCGTTGATCAATTCAGTCAACGAGGCGCCGAGGAAGTTGCGGGTCGCGACGAGGTCCATGGCATTGCCCATCGCGGACAGGCGGCCAGCAAGCACGCGGGCGAACTGATCGATGTCCCGGGCATGGCGGGCCGACTGACTAATTAGTCCGGCGATGACAGCGAACGTATTTTTCAGGCGATGGCGAAGTTCGATATTGAGCTGCTCGAGTTGTATCTCTCCCAGCGCGCTGTCCTGCAATAAGCTCTCACTGCGCGTCCGCTCGCTCAGTAGTCCCTCGACCTTGCGGTTGAGCAGATAGACGACGGTGACGATCAGAAGAGAAAAAATACCGAAACTCGAAAGCGCCACTATAGCGGCGGTATCGGGTGGGAACCCGATACCCGGGAGGTAGTAATACCAGCTGAACAGAAGCGAAGCCGCGATGACCAAAAGGCCCGGGCCCGTGCCCGCCACGAGCGCCGCGATCAAGACAGCCGGAAAAAACGTCAGAAACGGAGAGGAATTTGCGAGCCACGCGTTCAACGCCGTGCGCGCCAAGGCTGCGAGCACAAAAATTGCCACGCCCGCCGCATAAGCATAAAGCGGCCTGCGCCGAAGTCGCGGAAAGACTCGCTCGATCAGATTGTCGGCGAGTTGGTCAAGTCGCGGCACGAACGGTGCGCGCCTCCTTTTGAAATTCCAGGCGAATGACGGCGCAGGCGCCGCATGCCCCCCAATTTTGCGTGTGTCATCTGATAACACGAAATGGGCCGGCGGGCGAGCGTCGGGCGGTCACTGGGTAGGAAAGGCGAGCGCCTCGAGCCTCTTGTCGGCTGTTCGGATAGCTCGCGGACGGAACATCAGCGGAACGCGAGTAATGAACTGGGAACCCCCTGCTTTCTCGGGGGTTTATTCCGTGCTGCAATGCCACGCGGGGGCTGGCGTTTACCAATGCGCGCGTCAGGCGTAAGGAGGTCTCTTGGCCAGGCTTGTGATGGTCTCTAACCGGGTCATCGATTTCAACGCCGCCCAACAGGCGGGTGGGGTCGGGGTCGCTATTTACAATACCTTGGCCCAGCAAAATGGGTTCTGGTTCGGTTGGGACGGGCAGATCGACGAATCGGGCTCGCCGGAGCCGAAAGTTAACACCGTCGGCGGACACACCACTGTCACCGAGCCTCTCACCCCCGCCGACTACGAGGAATATTATCTTGGATATTCCAACTCCGTTCTCTGGCCGGTTTTTCATAACCGCCTAGACCTCGCCCAATTCGAGGCCGGCTATTATTCGCGCTACGTGGAGGTGAACAAACGCTTCGCCCGCCATCTCGCGCCGCTTCTCCAGCCTGACGATGTGATCTGGGTGCACGACTACCATCTGCTACCGATGGCAGAAGAGCTGCGTCAGCTCGGGGTCGAAAACGCGATCGGCTACTTCCTGCATATTCCCGTCGGACCGGCTCAGGCTTTGCTGGCGATCCCCGAAAACAAGGCGATCGCTAAAGCGCTCGGCGCTTACGATCTTATTGGTCTGCAAACGCAGTCGGACGTTCGCAATCTGATGGATTTCCTTCAGCAGAGCGTGCACGGACGATTGCTGCCGTCGGGACGAATTCGGGTTTTCGACGCGGAACTCGACATCGGGTGCTTCCCGGTCGGCATCG
>JBEVLH010000350.1:0-5138 GCA_040509255.1 Hyphomicrobium sp.
GGCGTCCGATCACCGCCCGATTCCGCATTCAGGCCGGACAAGTCGAACTAGGACGACGATCGGCCCTTGTGATCCGGTGCTGGCTCAAGGGCCCGTGTCGATCAAAGACCCGCCCGTACCAGACGAACGCCCGCAAAACTTTTGCCAAGCTCCCGCGTTTTTTTTGAACGGAGGACGTCCCGCGGTACAAGGCGCTGGCGGCGCGTAGGAGTGTTGCCCCTTCCTCAAGTAAGACGCTCAAGCGAGCGACATCTTCTTCAGTCCATTTCTTTGTAATGAGACGCATGGGCTCTATTTGGTGGGGGGGGGCAATTCGCTGCGAATCCAACCTTCGGCCTGCCGGGTCGGATCAAGTTCGACGATCGTGTTGATGAAAGTACATTTCAGACATTCATAGCAATGCGTGACAAACCCTTTGCTGGGCGGCATCGAGCGGACCCAGGCCGTCACGGCCTCGCACTTAGGGCAGATTGGCGTCTTCGTCTTCGGCATAACAGGCTGAAAATATCGGCCGTTTGCATGGCCGCAATAGAAAAAGTGGAAACGAGCAGAGCCGCCGAACGGTAAACGAAGCCATCAATCGCTTGATCGTTCACTCACAGGCCAAAGAGGGCTTTAGCCGGAAATCGGCATAAAGCTATGACAAGCTGCCCGCTGGCGGACCGGACCTGATCAAGAACGCGAAGCGCCCGCAGGGCCTGGCCTAGAGGCGGGCGGGACCGCATGCCAACCTCCCTGCGCCATCGCTTGCCTGCGATCACTCACGGCATAGTGGAATTGCTCGAGTACTAGACCAAACGCTAACAAAGACGCATTGCCTATCGCGCCATCCTGAAAGTACTCGAGCGTCCGTTCAAGAATGTCATCCGCCTGTCGCTGCAGAGCAGCAAGGCTCTCGTCGTCGGCTGCGGTGCGCGCCGAAGTTATCAGTTCCAGCACGCGATCCCGGGCTTTGAGATATTGGTCCCGCTCCTCTCGCTTAAGGTAGCTGCGCAGCCATGCCCCTGAAGAACCGAGGCCGGAAAGCAGAAGAACGGCCGCCCAGATCAGGTCACTGTAGCGCTCCAGAAAAGTGCGGTCTGAGCCCTCGATATATGCGGCCGCGCCGGGATGAGGGGGAACAGGCGCATCCTTGTCGGTGTCGGGTTTCTCAAGGGAAGCCAGAGATGGTGCCTCCCGAAGCAGTGCAGGCCGGTTTTCGAAAAGCTGCCTACTGAGTGCTACGATTGACGGCCCGTCAAGCCGCTTGGGCGCGACGATCAACTTGTCGACGCTCAACGTTTCGACAGCGTCACTCGGCCGGGGAGGGGAGGGGCCGAACGTATTGGGCGGGATTTCTGCAGAGGCAAGTCCTTGAAATTTTTTGCTGATGGCCTCCGATCCCTCGATCGCTAGGATGCGCGGCTCACCCCGAAGCCGGGCCGTCAAGGCGATGGCGTCGGTGAGTGCTTTGCTGGTCAACCCTCCGACAGCCGCGAATGCGTCGTTGCGCGCGTCGCGGATCGCGCGCTCTGTCGCTTCTAAGGGCGTGTCGGCAATCTCGACCCTGTCAGCGGCAACACCGGCTTCGCGGAGCACCAGCTTGAAAAGTGCGACATCGGTACTGCCGCCCAGTACAGCCACCTGCCTACCTGAAAGCTGCTTGATATCTTCGATCTTTTTGTTCGAAGACTTTCCTGTAGGGGCGGGATGAGGCGCCGACCAGATGACCAGAAACTCTTTGCGCAGGATGGCCACAGCCGTGAGATCTGCGGGAAGCGTCGCATCGGAGCGTGCGACGGCGAGCTCAGCCTTTTTGCTCATAACGGATTCGATTGCTGTCGGCTCGTCTGCGGTCTCGGCAATGGAAAGACGGACAGGGTCCCGATTGCGCGCAAACGTCCCGGCGATAACTCTAAGAGACCGAACTTCCTCCACCGGCACGGCAATGCGCAACTTGGTCGGACGCATCACGTAATAGGCAGCTGCGGCAACAAAGGTCGCGCACAGTAAACTGGCGACTGCGAGAAACCAGGCGAACGCTCGCGCGCTGCGGCGCCGCTTGCGGGTTTTCTGGGAAGCACTTTGCATCGCTTGCGCTTGGGACGCGCCCCATGTCTGCGGTGATCGTTGCCGCTCCAATCATCGCTCGGAGCCTTGGTTCCCGAGATCACAAATCGTCGAGCAGTGTGCGCGCACCTTTTCAGCCAGATCATTGATCGTATAGGTCTTCGGTAGGAGATGCGGAGCACGCCGTTGTGTACGATCGCGTTGCGCGTATAGCCGGTCGTAAACAGAATCTTCGCGTCAGGCAGCAGCTTGCGAACAACCTTAGCAAGCTCGGCGCCCGTCATTTCGGGCATGACGACGTCCGTAAATACCAAATCCGGCCGCGTACCGCTCTCGATAAGCCGGATGGCGGCGCAGCCTCGCGCTAATCGAAGAGCGCGGTTAGCTTTTTCGGCATCGTCGGATCCGTGCACTTGTTTAACGAGTGCGGATCGGGTGTCCGTCTCAAATGAGACGAGCGACGGTTTTCGCAGGTTTATAAGCGAGGTAACTTAAAGGGTCGCTAATGGGAAAACCGATCGTTAAGAGTTGGCGTCCAGAGGACGTTACTCTGCTTCTTAAACTTGCGGCCAGCGGAGCCACCTTACTGCGGGCATCGGCGGCGCTGGGTCGCCCAATAACTTCCGTGAGGAAGAAAGCCCATCAACTGGGAACGACATTTCCCGGCGTCCGACAAGTCCGCGCCGCGCTTCGCGAGACAGGTGCCATCGAGCGACCTCGAACTCGGTAGAATTGTTGAGCGAAGCCTCCATCAGAGGCTGACCGGCTTCCGCAGATGCAGATAGGACGGCTGAAACTGTCCGATATCCGATAGCATCTCCCACTCGCGGATTATGATGCGTCCATTCCGGAGATCGGCGGTGCCATTCGCTCGTAGTTCCGCCAGGGACCTGTTGACGGTTGCCAACGACAGCCCCAGCGTTTCACCCAATTGCCTCAGGCTGATCGGGGCATGGCATTCGTTGCTCGTCGTAAGTTTGGCGGCCTTCGACCGATAAACCAACTCGGAGAAAAGATGGGCCATGCGCGCGGTGGGACTGCGAGAGCTGTTGTTTGTAATCGCTTCGCGGAAGATCGCGGCGTCGATCAAGGTTTCGCGCCAAACGGCTCCTGCGAGAGACGGTCGTCGTTCGAAAGCCGCAAAAAGGTTGGTGTGAGGAACTAGGCCAACTACGGCAGATCCGATTGCGCATACCGCGTGGTCCATCTGATCTACGAAGAGCGCCTGGGTATCAGGAAGATCGCCGGATAGATGATAGGATAGATATTGGCGCCTCCCATCTGGCAGTAGGTGATAACGCGCGACCAGACCTTCGATCACAAGCGCGGAGGACGTCGGTCTGTCGCCCTGCCGTACGATATCGTCGTCCGGACGCAGCACTCGCGTTATCACAGGTAGCCTGCGAATTTCTGCGACATCGCGGGTCGTCAGTTGTGAATGCTCTGAAAGCTTACGGATCATCAGTTCAGCGGGTCGAATGAATGCCTCCCGTACTGCCTCACGCGCCTCATCTCACGTTGGCACGGTGTTCTGTAGCGCTTCCACGATCCAAATATAAGTCGCCAAGCAGGAACAGACCACTCGAGCGCCGGTTCACAGAGCACCATAACCGAGGAGGTAGCACGTGTTCCTTCGTGTCGATAAACTGCAGGCTGAGCTTCCGATCCCCAAGGCCCCTAACCCGAACGCGGGAGCTGCACTCCAGGAACTTCTCGGCGGCAAATACGGCGAGATGTCCACTCTCAATAACTACATGTTCCAGAGTTTCAATTTCCGTAGCAAGTCGAAGCTCCGGCCTTTTTACAGCCTCGTCGCCGCCATTACGGCAGAAGAACTGGGGCATGTCGAGCTTGTCAGCAACGGCATCGCAATGCTCAACAACGGTCCGGGGGATCCGACTGAAGGCGTCGATCTCAGCGGTGCGCCGTTTGAGGACATGCAGGATATCCGTCTTGCGGCATCATTCCTGTCCGGTGCGGGTGGAGCGATGCCGATGAACAGCAACGGCGTCTCATGGAACATGGACTTCGTGACCTCGAGCGGCAACGTGATCATGGACCTGCTGCATAACTTCCACCTTGAGTGTGGCGCACGCCTCCATAAGCTTCGTGTGTATGAGACCATGACGGAGCCCACCGGACGTGAAGTCTGCGGTTATCTGCTCGTGCGCGGCAGTGTTCATGCTCACGCCTACGCGCTGGCCATCAAGAAGCTGACCGGCGTCGAGATCGAGAAGATGCTGCCAGCACCGAACATCAACCTCGATAAGATTCCGGAATGCCAGAAGTACCTTGCCGAGGGATCCCACCGTCGTCTCTACACGTTCAGCCCGAAAGATTATGTCGAAATGGCTGGCATTTGGGGCAACGGCGAGATGGCTTTGCCGGGCGATCCTGTTGGCGACCTGGAGGTCGTCGAAGGCATGCCCGACGGTGCAAAGATTGCTGACCTTGAGGGGACGCCATCTGCCTTCGCACCGGACTACGCTCCGGAAGAATTCTACGAGATCGCATCGAAACTGTACAAAAAATCACGTTGACCGCAGAGGCGGGGACTCTGTCCCCGCCTTCGTCGCGACTGGAGACTGATGTGGCAAAACAGACAAGTTTGGTCGGCAAGGCGTTGGCTGGCTTAAAGGCTGCGGCAGCGGGAGGCCGGGCGTCCGCCGCGCCATCGGGATCCTCGGAAAAAATCGTCGAGATACCGGAAATCTCGGTATTTTCCGAACTCCCTTTCGCGCCCGTTGGAGCGATTGGCGGCATTGGGGTGAACATTATCAACAATCGCTCTGAAATCGTTCCGAGGACGCCTCCGAAGAAGGCGGCTTCGAAAAAACCTCCGGCGCCCAAGGCCAGCAAATCTTCGAAAAAGAAGTCGGCTGTCAAAAAGACCGTGAAGCGTAAGAAGGCCAAGTAATCCTCATGAGGTTTGTCCCAACTGCAGTTCATGGTGCCGCCGATTATGTCGTCGGCTTCCTTTTGGCAATGTTGCCGCCGTTCCTCGGATGGTCAGGAGCAGGCCGTTTTGCATTCATCGCATTGGGCGTGTTCGTGATCCTTTATAGCACCTGCACGGATTATAAGCTTAG
>JBEVLH010000351.1:0-8819 GCA_040509255.1 Hyphomicrobium sp.
CGCAGAGAGTCGTTCATGCTCGTGGGTATGATGCCCATTGCTAATTCGAGAACTATAAGTCCCGTTAGAAATACACCAAGGCCCGTTTGTTTCATGGCGCGGGTGAAAAAACACCGGCGTTTGTTCGATTCTCTACGTAGCGGGGAGCAAGGCTCGGTCGAGCTGGCGCTCGCGACGTCCCAGAATTCGCAGTTAAACTCTACACGCAAGAGAGCAATTGGGACCTTTCCCGGCAATCCGAGAGCGAATTGATCACATTTCCTGAATATCGATGAGACGCTGGCGACCAACGTCGCCAAAAAGCTTGGGTCGCCCAAAATGCCCGAGCCTACGGATGCAGCGGTAGCAATACGCCAGGATCTCAAGCCATCGGCTCCGCTCAACCTCGTCGAGTACGGCCCTCACCGATTCGAAGGTCGCAAGCTCGGCATCCTCGTGACCGATGGATCCGATGTGCGACAGCTGGCCGCGCTGACGTAGGCGATCGACAGAGCGGGCGCAGTTTGCGAAATCATCGCTCTCAAAGCGACGGGCGTCAAAGGTAGCGATGGAAGCTTGTCAGCGCCGATCAAATTGATGGGCGGCCGTCAGTTCTTTACGACGCAATCGCGCTGTTGCCGGCACACGACGCTATGGAACAACTCCTCAAGGAGCCCGCCGCCCGCGTCCTGGCCGACGCTTTTGCGCACTGCAAGTTCATCGGATACGTCGAACCCGCGCAATCCCTGTTTGCCAATTGCGGTATTGACGATGAGGCCCTAACGACGGCTGTATCGCACTCGGCGGCGTCAAGGGATGCCAATCGCCTGTCGATGGTCTGGGCCGACTGCGCGTTTGGGATCGCGAGCCCAATGTTAAAATGGGGTAGGGAGCTTACAAATGGGCAGCTTTTCGGTGTGAGCCGGCGGTACCGAACCTGTTAAGCGTCGCCAAAGGCGACCACGAGGCCGAATAGCCGTCGGTCGAACACCGAGCATCCGGCGAAGTGACGCCCATACCCGATTGTAGCAGCCAGTGGCCGAAATGGCCGCTGGCGTTTGCTAATGCATTCGATGCGTAAGGGTTCCAGCGCCAACATTTTCAGCGGTGAGCTGAGGAACTCGGCCCGCGCGTCCTGCTTAATGGGAGCTATCTAAAATCTCTCACAACGAGGAGACCGACGTTGCGCATCCGGGCAGGCTACGACATTGCATATCAATGCCATCAAAACGTTCCGATGGTGTTGTTGCTGAGCGTCCATCCTTCGCGAGAGCCGGACCTTCTCACATCACAACGCATGACGATTTGGCCGAATGTGCCTCAACGCCAAAGTCGGGACGCCTTTGGCAACATCTGGACCCGCTTGGTTGCTCCCGCCGGACTGTTTGAGATCCGCAGCGAATTTCATATAGATGATAGCGGCCTTCCAGATGAAATGGCGCCCGAGGCCCGGCAGTGGGAAATCAATAATCTGCCTGACGATGTGCTGCCATTCCTCTACGGCAGCCGCTACTGCGACACGCAGAAGCTGACTGATCTTGCATGGTCGACCTTCGAACCAATCGCGGGCGGCTGGGCGCGGGTCCAGGCGATCTGCGATTATGTAAATGAACGCATTAAGTTTGGTTATCACCACGCTCGCAGTGACCGTATTGCGTCTGAGGGCTACGATGAGCGCGTAGGCGTATGCCGAGACTTTGCACACCTTGCCATCACCCTTTGCCGCTGCATGAACATCCCTGCGCGCTATTGCACAGGCTACCTCGGCGACATTGGTGTACCCAAGGACCCGGCCCCGATGGATTTCAGCGCCTGGTTCGAGGTCTTTCTTGATGGACGCTGGTACACATTTGACGCGAGGCACAACATCCCGCGGATCGGCCGGATCTTGATCGCGCGTGGTCGTGATGCGGCAGACGTGGCGATCTCCACCCAGTTCGGCAGCGCCTCTCTTGCACGGTTTCACGTAGTGACAGTCGAGGAAGTCTCGGACTTGGTCGCAGCAGCTTAGCGCGTTAGGACAGCGTTTCTCACGCGCCACCTTCCAAGAAGACAAGCATAAACTTGCGAGGTCGCCGTTCGAGGAACGGTGACGCGGCATTGCGGGCAAATGCTAGCGACGTTTACGTTTCCCGATATCAGTTCCGGGGATGCCGATACCTAGATCCTGCGCGCGGCCTTTGATGTGAATCATTGGCCGCTTCAGCTTCACTGTCATGAGCGTCAAACTCTTTCCGGCCTCGGACATTGAGCGGAGAAGCGAGTCCTCCTCCTCTGTCCAGCGGCGGATATCATACAAGCGGGCAGCCATCTTCATTGTCTCTATGGCCAATGAGGCAGGGCCAGATTCCGTGATGTCGAAGGGTCGGTTAAAGGGCGGCTTTCGACGCTGCCGCCTGAACAAGAAGTATGAATTCCGGTGTGTTTTTTAATTTCATAACGGAAATGTAATGAGCTTAGGCAGCGAGGAACTGCAACTCTTGCCAGATAGATTGCGCTTGTGAGAGTATGAGGG
Organism: Hyphomicrobium sp.; assembly: GCA_040509255.1. GTDB lineage: Bacteria > Pseudomonadota > Alphaproteobacteria > Rhizobiales > Hyphomicrobiaceae > Hyphomicrobium_B. The sequence continues at coordinate 2,495 of JBEVLH010000351.1, forward strand.
CTCAGGGGTCACTTGAGAAAGATTTGCACGGCCCCGTTTCTTTTTTCCGAACTCGTTTGACGAATTCCTTCGGCGCACGATTGAGTGGCTTAAGGAAAGAAATCAACATGCAAGCTAACTACGCCACCATCAATTCCTTTGCCGCTCCGGCTCACAATCTTTTATGGTTCAGGAAGCGTTGTCCGGGGGCGCACGGTAGATTGGGCCACTTTCGAATTTTACAAATTCTCTAATCTCTCACCGGAGACGAGAGGCAGCTCGTAGGGCGGCTTGTGAAGCGGACCGATTGCACTAACATCCCCTCCGATCGCGGGCACCAACTCCGCGGCATCTTCAGAGATCACCTGGTGCAGGCACAATGGCGTGAGCTGATAAATGCGATCGGCTTGCTCCCAGGATAGTTCGATACGCCGGCCCTTATCCGCGGTCTGATAGTTTATCGACCGGCGCTTCGGTGAATAACACCGGCACTGCGACAGAGCCCGGTGCGGCGTGAATAAGCGATAGCTTTGTGGCTGAAAACGGGGCCGATTGTTCGGCGGCCCCACCTTGGCAAATTCACTGCCAGAGGCCGCCTCCGGGCGGCTTTGTGTTGTGCAACTCCGCATAGTGGGGGATCAGGTGAACAATTCGGATCGCGGCGATCGGTAATGATTGCCGCCTTCGCTGGCACATTGCATACGTCCTCACGGCAGCGCTGAAGGCTGCGATTGCCCGCTTATTCCGACCTCGGCCGTGAAACGTTCCTCTGACGCTACTATGGACACGGCGATAATCCTCCGGTCAGGGCCTGCGCACCCAGTAGAAACGTTTCGCCAAGCCCGGCCCAACCCTTCCAGCATCGCTTGATCGTCAAAAACCATCGATTAAGCATAGCTGTTGGCCGGTAAAGCTAGGATAGGAGACGTACGATTCATCGGCTAAATCGTTGTGTCCGGAGGGTGCGCGCGTCGCGCCCCGAAGGAGCATGAATGCCCAATTCAGTAAACGGGGCGGCCGCGCCGCCGACTTTACCGCCGCCACGCGATCGACACCTCCGCGAAATGGCGAACTGCATTAGGTTCCTTTCGATGGACGCCGTGCAGAGGGCCAAAAGCGGTCATCCGGGCGCCCCCTTGGGAATGGCGGACATCGCGACCGTGCTTTTCATGGACTTCATGAAATTCGATGCGTCCGAACCGCATTGGATCGATCGTGACCGCTTCATCATGTCGAACGGCCACGGTTCGATGCTGCTCTACAGCCTGCTGTATCTTACCGGGTACCACGACATGCCCGTCGAGGAGCTGGAGCGTTTCCGGCAGGTCGGCAGTAAGACGCCGGGGCACCCCGAATACCACCATGCCGATGGAATCGAGTTGACCACCGGCCCGCTCGGTCAGGGCGTAGCGGAAGCCGTCGGCATGGCGCTGGGGGAGCGGATCTTGAACGCACGGTTCGGCGACGGCCTGGTGGACCATTACACGTACGTGTTCATGGGCGACGGGTGTTTGATGGAGGGCATCAGCCAAGAGGCGATCTCGCTTGCCGGTCACCTCAAGCTCGGAAAACTGATTGCGTTCTGGGACAACAACTCCATTTCGATCGATGGTGCAATCAGCCTGGCGGTATCGGACGACGAAGTGCAACGCTTCCAGGCGTCCGGTTGGCATGTCCTGGAGATCGACGGCCACGACACGGATGCGATCCGGGAGGCGATCGCTCTGGCAAGGTCCATTGAGGACCGGCCCAGCATGATCGCCTGCCGCACCATCATCGGCTTCGGCCTTCCAACCAAAGCCGGGACCAAGAAGGCGCACAGCGATGCTCCGGGCGAAGAGGAGATCGCAGGTGCACGCAAGATCCTCGAATGGACTTCGCCTGCCTTCGTTATACCCGATCCACTCCTGTCCGATTGGCGGGCAATCGGGCAAAAGGGAGTGGCGGAGCGGTCCCGTTGGGCCCGACAGGTTGAAGAGGCTCCCACCCAACTTCGCCGAGAGCTCGAACGCCGGAACGAAGGCAAGCTTCCGGAAGGCTGGCGATCCGCCATCGCCGCAGTCCGCGCGGAGTTCATAGGAAGCGGTAAGGAACTGGCGACGCGGCAGGCGAGCGGAGCCGTGCTGGACCACCTGTTCGATGCCATTCCCGAACTCCTCGGAGGGTCCGCCGACCTGACGCCGTCAAACAATACCAAGGCCAAGAACCAAATTGAGATCCAGCCCGGTCGGTTCGCCGGCTCCTATCTGCATTATGGCGTACGCGAGCACGCGATGGCCGCGGCGATGAACGGTCTGGCCCTCCATGGCGGTTTGATACCTTATGGCGGCACGTTTCTGTGCTTTTCGGACTACTGCCGTCCGGCGATCCGTCTCGCGGCCATGATGAACATTCGCACGGTCTTCGTGATGACCCACGACTCGATCGGGCTCGGCGAAGATGGACCAACCCATCAACCGGTCGAGCATCTGTCGGCGCTGAGGGCGATCCCGCATCTGGCGGTGTTCAGGCCCGGCGACGCGGTCGAGACCGCCGAATGCTGGGAAATCATCATGGACAACCCGCGCAGGGCCGCACTGCTCGCTCTTTCCCGTCAACCGATGCCGCTGCTTCGGCGCGAGGAAGGCGTCCAAAACAAATGCGCGCGGGGCGGGTATGTGCTGCTGGAGGCCGAGAAAGCGCGGCAAGTGACCCTTATGGCTACAGGGTCGGAACTTCAGCTTGCCGTCGAAGCGCGAAATATCCTCCAGCAGCAGGGAATTCCGACGGCCGTAGTATCGATGCCGTGCACCCTGATCTTCGACCAGCAGGAAGCCGCCTATCGCGTCGCCGTGCTCGGTGACACGCCGGCGAGGGTTGCCGTCGAAGCGGCCGTCCAGATGAGCTGGGACCGCTATCTCGGCTTCCAGGGCCGCTTCGTCGGGATGAGCAGCTTCGGTGAATCCGGAAAGATCGCCGACGTCTACCAGAAGTTCGGCATCACCGTCGAAGCGGTCGTGCGTGCTGCTCACGAAAGCATCTCCGCAGCCTGAAAGCGCTCTATCTTCGGCGCCATGCGGCGCGAAGGAACAATCGGAGGAGATCCATGGCCCACGTTCTACAGGAGCTTGCCCAAACCGGCGTCGCCATATGGCTCGACGATCTCAGTCGCGAGCAGATCAGATCGGGCAAGCTAGGCCGGATGGTCGAGACGGGGGAGTCGTCGGGATCACGACCAATCCGACGATATTCACAAAGGCCATCCGGTCCGGCTCGGGCTACGGGGAGCAAGTTCGTGATCTGGCGCTGAGGGGCACCGCGGTTGGCGAGGCCGTCCGCGCTGACCGCGTGGGACGTACGCGCGGCCTGCGACGAGGGAGGCGACGGCCGGGCTTCGATCGAAGTCGATCCGCGCTTCGCCCAGGATCCGGCGCGTCAACGTCACGCTCATCTTCTCGGTCGAGCGGTATCGCGCGGTGCTCGAAGCCTTCTTCGACGGACTGGAGCAGCGGCGGGCAGCTGCTCGCTGGATCATCCGGAAAGCGTCGTATCCTTCTTCGTGGCCGCATCGACGTCGAGGTGGATCGCAGGCTGGACGCGATGACACAGGATGGATCGAAGGAGCACCCGGGTCTGCGAGGCGAGGCGGCGATCGCCAACGCCCAGTTAGCCTACGAAGTCTACAAATCCGCGGTGGCTTCGCCGCGCTGGCAAGCGCTTGCCGCGATGGTCGGTCCGACGCAACGTCTGCTCTGGGCCTCAACCGGCGTAAAGAACAAGGCCTACGACGACACCCGTTACGTCGTGGATCCGGCGGCGCCGGACACGGCTTGCGCGAGATATAAGTAAGTCCCCGGAGCCGCTGGCACCGAGGACCTCATCAAGCCGCTGATTGCAGTACCGGCTTAGCTGCAAACCTGCACTGGCCTAACGACGCGATAGCCATTGCGTATCACGACGCGACGCTGAAGATAGCACTCCGAGCTATAGCCGCCATCGTAATACCCGTATCCAGGGGACCCATAGCCGTATCCATAGCCGAGGCCACCTAGGGCAATACCAGTCGCTAGACCCGCACCAATTCCAAAGCCGCGACCGCCGCCGTACCCACTGCGATAACCGCCACGGAACCCGGCGCCATGAAAGCCACCACCGTGGAAACCGCCACCACCATGAAAGCCTCCGCCACCACCGTGGCCAAAGCCACGTGCGCTAGCTGGAGCAGCCACGCTCAGTGAAGCGCCAACGACCGCAATCGTCGCGATCGTACCAATAGTAATCTTCTTGAAAGACATCATAACTCCCTTTGTGTCATAGAAGCTACGTCGCCGGGCGCTGGTTGTTTCATTACATTTCCAGCATCTACATAAACGGACATTCAGATTGGACTCGTGGAGTTGGCGCTCAGCCCTTCATCGCCGCCGTAAGGCGCTCAAAGGCCTGCTTGCACTGAGCCACCACAGGGTCCGAGTTGCGGTGTAGAGCTAGCTTCAATTGCGCCTTAACAGCCTCATATTTGTCGGGATCACGGAGGCACGCGTTCACGCTGCGCCACTTCAGACGCCGCACAGCAGCTCTCGGCCTTTGTCGTCTGTCATTCAAATGGCTGAGAATTGGAAGGTGTTCATTGGGTATAAACACACAGTCTGATCTGGCGTTGCAAAGACGAAGACCTTAACGATCCGAGGGCTTACAGGCACGAGTACAACCTCGGTGCGTGCGGGGAGCAACCGCTGGAATATGTGTCGCCCAGGAGCTGGGCAAGCATCAAGCCCCGCTGAGGAACTTAAGCGAGACGAAATCGCTTACCGCGGTGGCCTTTGGAGCTAAGCTAACATGACACTCATAAATACCGGTTCAGTCTCTGCTGCGCTCGATACGCTTCATGGAGCGCGCAAACTTCCGCCGGCGGAAGCAATTGAGTATCTCCGCAGCTTTTTAGGCACGCTCTCCCCACCCGGTCACAACACCAAATCTGCCTCGGATGCCCGCGACGCGTTGAGTTTGTTGATAAACAAACTCGAAACCAATGGCTTCGCTGGGAACGATGTCTGGCAACAAGCGATTGCGACGATGACGAGCCTCGCTAACAACCCAGAGCGATGAAGTAGCCCCGGAGGCGGCCTTTTGTTATGCACATCGCGCTGATTCGTCCGCGGCGAAAATCTGAAAAACCGCTCGGTGAACCCTCGGCAGCCCTGACGCGTGGATCGCCGCACGTTTCCTGCGCGGTACTGTGCACCTCCCGCAATCGGGAATAGATCGTGTAACGCAACACCGCTGCTCGTAGTCTCGCAAATAATGATGCAATGCATTGGTTGTTACTAACCACACACATCGAACGCGGCTGCGCAGCGTATCTCAACCGTCAATAGGAACGTTGCTCTCGCGGTCCAGTTACGGATTTTGGCAACCGCGCAGTGGTAGCCTAGCCTATTGCCCCTCAAAATTCGGAGACTGGTCATGCGTGCACTTTGTTGGCACGGCAAAGGCGATGTTCGCGTAGATACAGTTCCTGACCCCAAGATCCAGCACCCGCGAGACGCGGTCATCAAGATCACCGCTTGTGCCATCTGCGGTTCCGACCTTCACCTCTTTGATGGTTATCAGCCCACGATGGAAAGGGGGGACATTCTCGGGCATGAGAATATGGGCGAAGTGGTCGAACTTGGCTCCGAGGTTACGAACCTGAAGGTTGGCGATCGGGTCGTCGTTCCGTTCACCATCAGCTGCGGCCAATGCTGGTTCTGTCAAAAAGGCTTATTTTCTTGCTGTGACCGAACCAACCCAAATGCCGAGATGGCAGCCAAAGCCATGGGCCAATCGCCCGCCGGGCTGTTCGGCTTCAGCCACATGCTTGGTGGATACGCAGGCGGCCAGGCTGAATATCTGCGTGTCCCAATGGCCGACGTTGGTCCGATCAAGGTGCCGGACAGTATAACCGATGAGCAGGCGCTGTTCCTCTCGGATATCTTTCCCACTGGCTATATGGCCGCGGCAAACGCACAGATTGAGCCAAGCGATACCGTGGCTATCTGGGGCTGCGGCCCTGTGGGACAGTTTGCCATTCGCTCCGCTCTTATGCTGGGCGCAGGCCGTGTTATCGCGATTGATGAAGTGCCTGAGAGATTGGCCATGGCGGAGGCCGGCGGTGCCGAGACGATCAATTTCTCAAAGATGGATGTCTATGACGAACTTATGAGACTTACCAACAAGCGCGGTCCGGATAGCTGCATTGATGCGGTCGGTTGCGAGGCGTCCGGTCATGGAGCGGTTGACGCCGCCTTGGATAAAGTCAAGGCAGCGACGTTCTTGGCCACTGACCGAGTTCACGTGCTCCGCGAGGCAATCATGTGCTGTCGCAAGG
>JBEVLH010000352.1:0-3308 GCA_040509255.1 Hyphomicrobium sp.
GGCATTGCCGGAATTCTGCTCATGGCGGAATGAGATGACTCGGATACCTTCGGCTTGGGCGAGCCGCCCGAGATCGGTGATCGGAATTCCCGGGACGCCGTAAATCGTATCGATGCCGTTGAGCTTGAGTGCGGCGATGACGAGATGAAAACCGTCCGTTAGCTCAGTCTCCGACACCAGCTGCGGCGCGGACGTTGTCACCTTGCGTTCGATTCCGAGCGGATAGGATGCCGCTATAAATGCTGGAACCTTGTCCCGATTGGCCGGCTTTGAAATGCCGAGCGGATACGATGCGAGAATAAAAGCGGGCGCCGCCGGTTGCGTGGGGGTGGGGACAAGATCTTCTGTGAAAGTCGACGGCTGCCCGGCCGAAACAGTCTTCGCGAGTACGTTCACGGCACTCCTCCCTTTTTAGTTGCCTTCCCTGACCGCACGACAGCTCTGCCGTCAGACGCTAGGCTGCGCGTCTCTTGGCTATTGGCATACGATATACCAGATACTACAGACGCGCAAGTTTTCAAACCGAGCTTGTCGGTGAAAATTGCGATCACGTTTTTATCGGGACTGGGTCGCGCAGTTCGGCGGAATTACCGCGCCGCAACAAACGAGCGGCAATGTAAGCGGACGTAGAGAAACCCGCCGCCTAAGGAGCAGCTCACGTGAAACCGCGCTTTAGCGATCATGCGTGCACTGTTACTCGAAGATGCCCTCGCCGTGCTCTTCGACGTACTTCGCGAGACCCAAGGTGTGATCGCGCGCGAGCTTCTCCGCGAGCTCGGTATCGCGCGCTTCGAGGGCCTCGATAATCTTGAGGTGATCCTCGATCGAGCGCGCCGCCCGGTGATCGCGTCCAATCGTCAACTGCCGGATCCCCCTGACGTGCAGCAACAGGTTCTCCGTCATCTCCGCGATCAAAGCAGAACCAGATAATTCGATGATCGTCTGATGAAAGCGAATGTTGGCAGACGAATATTCGCTGAGAAAATCCTCGGGCTTGTGGGCCGCATTGAACTCCCTGAAGAGCAGTCTCAGGCGCGCGATATCGGCAGCGCTGGCGTTCTGAATAACGAGCCGCGCCGCCATACCTTCGAGCGCCGCCCACACTTGAATCATTTCGACGACTTCGCGCTTGGTCTTCTTGATGACCATGATCCCGCGCCGCGGCATCGATTTCACGAAGCCCTGCTGCTCGAGAATCAGAATCGCCTCGCGTACCGGCGTCCGGCTCACGCCGAGCTGCTCGGATAATTGGCGCTCATCGATCCACGCCTGCTCGGGCGAGCTGTAGATGTCCATGTCGATAATTGCGCGCTTGAGCGCTTTGTAGGCCTTCGCCTTGTACGTCTCTTCCGGCGCGAACGGCTTTAGAACAAGTTCCGGCGTCGACGTTTCAGCGAAGGGCCAAACTTGTGCTTTCTCAGCCACGATTATCTGTTTCCTAAGGACATGGTATTTTCTGGTATACCCTAACCCACGGCGAAGCTTTTGCCCAATCGACCTAACGCTCTTAGGGCAGTGGCCGAGTAAGGCACACTGACGCATGTTTCAGATAAGAAATGGCCCCGGACGATCCAGAGCCATTCCAGTCATCGGAGATGGCGTAGACAATCCCCGCCACCCGCTCTCGTTTGCTGGGGGTCAGGCCAGAACCCGACTCTCCGGCAACTCGTTCCGCCGCACGACCCCAGCCCGCCAGGGTTTCAACACCAGGATCGCAAGCAGCGATGCCAGGATATTCGCGCCAGCGGCAATGATCAGCACCGCATCCCACGAGCCGGTCGTCTGTTGCAGCGTGTTGGCGAAGGGAACGATCAGCGCAGCCGTTCCCTTGGCGGTGTAGAGCAATCCGGCGTTCGTGGCGGCGTACTTGCTGCCGAACGTATCGGTGCACGTCGACGGGAAGAGACTGTAGATCTCCCCCCACGCGAAGAACACGCATCCGCTCAGGATCACAAACCAGACCGGATCGTGCCCCCATAGATGCAGCATGTAGATGCCGACACCTTCCAACGCGAAGGCGATGAACATCGTGTTTTCGCGACCGATATGATCCGAAACCCAGCCGAAGAACGGCCGGGTTAGACCATTGAGAATGCGATCGAGCGTGGCGGCGAAAGTGATTGCCGTCATCGTCAGACCGGCGAACGTCACCGGAAGAGAGTCGATCCCGAAGTCGGCCGCGATCGGCTTCAGGTTTGCCGTCGCCATGAGACCGCCGGCGCCCACCAGCACGAACATCGCGTACATCAGCCAGAATATCGGCTGACGGACGACTTCGACCGGCGCGAAGTTGCGCTGCGTCTGGATGACGTTTTGGTTGGTGGCTTTCGGAACTTGTCCCGGTTTTGGCGCGGCCATCAGGAAAGCGAAGATGACGACAACCAGGCCTTGCACCAGACCGAAGTAGAAGAATGCCGCCTGGAAACCGTGCGTGCCGATCATCCATTGGATCGGCGCGACCGTTAGGGCGGAACCCGCACCGAAACCCGCCGCGGTGATGCCTGCTGCAAGCCCGCGTTTGTCTGGGAACCACTTGAGGGCATTGCCGACGCAAGTTCCGTATACGCCGCCTGCGCCGATACCGGCCAGGATCTGGCCGATATAAAACTGGCCGAGCGTCGTGGCGTAGGAATTTATGACCCAACCGGCAGCGCATAGGATGCCGCCGAGGATCACGACGCGTTGTGGGCCGTATTTGTCGACGAACCAAGCCTCGACAGGAACGAGCCAAGTTTCAAAAAGAACGAAAAGAGTGAAGGCCCATTGGATCGCCGAACGATCCCAACTGAAAGTTTTCTGGATATCCGGGACGAAGAATGTCCAGCCGTATTGAAGGTTCGCGATCATCACCATACAGATGACGCCGATCGCAAGCTGGCCCCACCGGTAGCTGTCCGCTACGGGTTTGACGCCCGAGTCTCCTTGGAGTCCTGCCATTTAATTCCCCCTTTTTCGGTTGTTGGAGGTTGCGGAGGGATTGCACTGTCAAAGATGTCACGCGACATTCTGGTATATTGAATACCAGATGGCAAGACAGTTCGTCGCAAGTCGCGAACATAACATTCAAGAAAGCAAAAGGTCCTGACTGCCGCGAGTAGGCCAACGCCCTCATCGACAACAACTATTCACCGCAAGCGAGGGCAGCCACACAGCGAAAAAAAATCTCAGGGTAAATATCTGGGAGGGGTACCGCTGAGCCGGCCGCGCACGGCACGAACGCGGCAAAAACCATCGCTGAAACGTCAAAGCAACTTGTTTTCAGGTGCTTAAATACGGAATGGCCAAGCAGCCGCTCAGGCGTGCGTCTG
>JBEVLH010000353.1:0-11887 GCA_040509255.1 Hyphomicrobium sp.
CGCGATCATGGTCGACGCTAACAACGCGATGAGAAAAGACCCGAACGCTAGATGATCGAAAACGCGGTCGTTGGCCCACGCCGTTTTGCCTGTGACGCGGATGACGATGGAAAGAGCAACGACGCCTCCGTTCCGCCGCGCCTGCGGTCCGTCCGCGTCTTTGTTCAGCCTGTGGTCCAAACCCGAGATGAGTCGGCCCATCCATGAAACCGGGTGACCGATGCGCTGGTACAGCCAGTCCGGATATCCAAACGCCGCCTCCAGAGCGAGCGCTCCGACGAGAACGAAAAGCGTTTCAGAACCTGTCACGATATTTCACAACGGGGATGCGGCGGCCGTCGCAGCCGGCATCATGGCGGCCCCGGCGTCGCGTCGAGCGTCGCAATGATGGCGTCGGCTTGCTGAGCCGCCTCGCGCACCGTTGTCGTTCGCAGTGCTTCACCGATCATGACGAGTACCGGCCCATCCGGTTGCGCGTCGTCCAGTGCCGCCGCAATTGAACCGACTGTTGAAATGATGACGCGCTCATCCGGCCGCGTCGCGTTGGCAACAGCGAGGGTTGGCGTGTTGGGATCGAGACCATGCACCAGCGCAACCTGCGTAAGCTCGGCCAGTGTCCGTTTCGGCATATAGATGACCGTCGTCGCGGCGCTATCGGCGACTGCGCTCCAGTCGATATCTTTCGGCAACTGCCCGCGGCGGTCATGCGCTGTGATAAATTGCAGACGCCGCGCGTAATCGCGGTTCGTCAGCGACACCTTGAGGCTCGCCGCCGCTCCCTGCGCCGAGGTCACACCCGGCACCACATCGATGGTAATGCCCGCCTTCTGGCAGGCCTCGATCTCTTCCCCTGCCCGGCCGAAAATCAAAGGGTCACCGGATTTGAGGCGAACCACTTTCAAGCCCTCGCGCGCCAGCGATACCATCAGCGCGTTGATGTCGGGCTGCTTGCACGATTGCCGATAGCCGCGCTTACCGACGTCGATCATCCGCGCGCCCGGACGGACGAAATCGAGAATGGGCCTTGCGACGAGCTGGTCGAACAATACAGCGTCCGCACTCTGCAAGGCTTTCAGTGCCTTGATCGTCAACAATTCTGGATCGCCTGGCCCCGCGCCGACCAGGGTGACAGAGCCGCGCGGGCATTCCGCGCCTTGCGAGTTTTCAGCATCGGCGCACGCCGGGCCAGCGACCATTTCGGAATAGCGCGTTTCAAACGGCGTACGCGGCTGCCAGCCGTGGCGCTCTAACTCCGGATCGAGATGCTCTTCCTCGGGCCAGCCCAGCAGGAGATATCCGACGAGCTTCCAGTCGGGTGGCACGTCCAGCGCTTTCGAAACCTCATCGGGATCGACAATCGAAACCCAGCCAAGCCCCAGACCGGCCTCCCGCGCCGCCAACCACAGCACGGTCACCATACACGCGCACGAATGATCAAGCGTTTCCGGCATCGTCTGCCGCCCCAGGCCATGGCCCTGCAGCGCCTTACGGTCCGAAAATACCGCCAGGTGGACCGGAGCCGCATCAAACCCTGCGAGCTTCAGTCGATGATAAAGGTCGGCCCGCTCAGCGACATATCCTTCCGCCGAACGGGTGCGCGCAGCTTCAAAGTTCCTCACCATCGCGGCACGGATCTCGCCCGAACGCACATTCACGATCCGCCAAGGCTGGCTGTTGCCGACCGACGGCGCGAGATCGGCGAGTCGCAAAAGCTGCGCGATCAGTTCCTCCGGCACGGCATCCCGCTTGAAACGGCGCACATCGCGACGCCAGCGGACCAGTTGCTCGAGCGTCGCTCGGGCGTCCTGCTGAGTCTGCTCATCGTCGGGCTTGCGAAAGGTCATATTTGGGAAAGCATGTTTGTCGAGGTCAGCCTGACCTATAGCACCATTCGCGGCGCGTCGCGCAAGCGCCCTTCCGGCAGGTTTTTTGCCATTGACGGCCATGGGCCGGCGAATTCGCTAACCTTGGGCGCCCGCCTGATCCGCGCAGCGCGTGCAAAGCCGATCGGAGCCTTGCTCCGCGCGCCTGATCGGATGCCCGCATCCGGCACAAAGTTCATGATGCCCCTGGCGGACGCCATGCTCAAGTGCGACGCGCTCGTCGAATACAAAGCATTCGCCCCGCCATAGGCTGTCCTCGGAAGGGATGCGCTCGAGGTAGCGAAGAATGCCGCCGCTGAGCTGATAGACGTTGGTGAAACCCTCCTGAAGCAGGAACGCACTCGCCTTCTCGCAGCGAATGCCACCCGTGCAGAACATCGCGATCCTGCGCTGGCGATCGCCCGCAAGCGCGCGGCGGGCATAATCCGGAAATTCGTTGAACGCCCGCGTATGCGGGTTGTGCGCGCCTTCGAACGTCCCGACAGCGACCTCATAATCGTTGCGCGTATCGATGACGACGACATCGGGATCGGAAATCAATGCATTCCAATCCTCGGGCTCGACCATTTTCCCGGTCGCACGCGCGGGCTCTGCCGACGGCACGCCGAACGTCACGATCTCGCGTTTGACTTTCACCTTGAGTCGCTGAAACGGATGCGCCTCCACTTCCGAAAATTTGACCGACAGATCGGCGAAGCGCGCGTCCGACCCGATCTCCGTGAGCAGCGCTTCGATGCCATCCGCCGGACCCGATACCGTCCCGTTGATACCCTCGCGCGCGATCAGGATCGTGCCCATGATGTCTTGCGCGCCACAGACCTCGCGCAACACCGTCTGAAGCGCCGGGGGGTCTTCGATGGCAACGAATTTATAGAAGGCAGCGACTTTAACGGCCACGAGCGAGTTTCCGAAAGTGAATAATGAAGGCGCCCGCTCCATTCGTGCCACGGCGGGCGGCCATCCAATACGACCCCGCCTCCATGCACGCAAGCCGAACCGGCGAAACCACCCCTCGCTTATTCCCCTGCTTCCGGCGCGACGGTTGCCCCGAGCCTTTTCAGGCCCTCGACCGCCGCGTAGAGCGTCGGCTCGAGCGCAAGCGCGGCGCGAAAGTCCGCGATGCTCGCTGTCTTTTCGCCGACCATCTCGTGCGCCAGTGCCCGATTGAGCAACGCAGGTGTCATGTCCGGGGCAAGTTCGATCGCTTTCGAGTAATCGGCAATCGCCTCGCTGGGCCGGCCCAAATCCAGAAAGACATTCCCACGGTTGTAGTAGGCAAAATTATTCGACGGATTGGCTTTGATCGAAGAAGTAAAGTCCGTGATTGCCTTTGCCGTCTGATTGCGTTGGGCATAGGCGATTGCGCGGTTCATATAGGCAGTCGACAACGGATCGCCAAGCATGGTCCGCCCTATGACGCGAGTGCATCCGCGGATTTGGCGCAGACTGTAAGAGCCATCGTTGCAATCCGTCACCGGATCCGCGTTGGCCAAGCCTGGGACCATCGCCACTACCGCCAGGGCCGAATAGAAGGACAGCTTCACGCGACGGCGCCTTATTACTCGGCGGAGCGCCCTTCTCACCGAAAGGCGACCGAAACATACATTACCTATGAGTACAGCCTCACCGCGAAAAAGTTTCGCTGCGGATGGCCTCACCGGCTACCATCGCTCGCCACGAATAAAAATTCCATAACAGAACTTTGCGTTCGAGCTCTTGACATCGCATTGCGCGGAAAAACGCACTTTTGACGCGCGGCGGATTATGCACCCGTGCTGACGGCGACGACCCGTGGAAAGTCGCCGCCGCACGCGATCCGAGGCCCGATCTAGCCGGTCGTTTTTCCTGGAACGATGCCGGGGGCATCGCTCGGGAACTTCGCGATATCGGCAACATCGATATTGAAATGCTGCGCCACGAGCGACGGCGGCGTATGCGTCAGCCAATCCGACAGGCTGATCTCCTGATATTCGGCGGTCTTGAAGACCGCGAGGAACTTCAGGTCCGTCTTGCCGACATTCTGGATCACATGTCCCTGGCTGCGCTTGACGTAGCCAACGTCGCCCGGCCGGAAATCGGCCGTCTGCGCCCGAGGACCGGCATCGAATACGGTCATGCGGCCCTCGCCTTCCATCCAGTACTGCCATTCGTCGGCATTCGGATGCCAGTGCATCTCGCGGATCGCACCCGGCTTCAGGATTTCCATTGCCGCGGCAATGGTGGTCGACGCCTTGAAGATCGAGCTGTCGGCCATGCGTAGCTCTCCCGATGCGTTGGCCTTGATCGGCTTCGAGGAGCCGAGTTTGAAGGTGAACGGATTGGGTGGCGTCCCGCCGGACGCGACGGCGGCTTGGTCGGCGACGAGGGGGCCTGGCTCCTTGCCCTGGAAGATCCAGAGATCCTGCAAGGGGATGTTTTTGAAGACGTCCTGGGGCACGCCAAAGTTTGCCGCCAGCACATCCGGCGGCGTATGCGCGAGCCAATCGGTGACCAGCAGCGTGCTGTATTCCGACTGCTTACCTTCATCGAACACCAGCACGAACTCCGCGCCGTCTGGCCCAAGGCCCTGAAGGGAGTGCGGGAAGCCGGCGGGGAAGAACCAGAGGTCGCCCGGGCCGACGTCATCGACATAGGCTCGGCCCTGCGGATCGAGAACTGTTACGCGGCAGCGGCCGTTGGTCATGATCGCCCATTCAGCAGCAAGGTGCCAATGCATTTCGCGAACCCCGCCCGGTCCGAGGCGCATGTTGACGCCCGAAACTGCTTCCGAGATCGCGAAGTCGTCTTGCGTCAGCTGGCGCGCCCAGCCACCGTTCTGAATCCGCTTCGGAGAATTGTTGAATGAGCCCCAGAATAGCGGCATGCCACCAACGTCCGTGGGAGGTGGGCTTTCGAAGGACGGAAACTGACTATTGATGATGGGATTTTTCGGCCCCGGGTCCGACAGTCCGGCGGGATTGGCATTGATAGCCCCCTCTGCCGGCTGATCGGGATTTCCGAACGTCGCGGCTCGTGCCGCTGATGAAGCCGCGAGCGAACCGGTCGCCGCCGCGATCGCGAGAATGCTCCTGCGAGAAATATCATCCATAATTTTGAACTCCTATTCAGGTTGTGCGGGCTGGCGGACGCGACAAGGAAGCGACCGAACAATGGCCCGGCGAGGATAGGAAGACGAAATGCGCCGTTCTTTCCGAAATGCCGCCTGCTTTCAAATCTGCACGGACACGATTGGCGATTATCAGTCCGCTGTCATGAGTTCAGCAAAACTCAGCCAATAAGCGCTTAATCATACCTAGGTATGGCGTATGAAAACGACTGTTTGGCGTGCTCATGCCAAGGTGCCGCTTCGCCTACCGTACGTGCGATAGAAGACCGACGCCCCGAGGAGCAAATTATCGTCAGTTGCCTGAGAGCCGAACGACCCGAGGGCAGCGAGAAGATAGATCAAACCTCTTTGGGAGTTACGGCTATGTCAACGAACAACATCTTTTCACTCGCTATCGTCGCCGGCGTTCTGGCCCTTTCGGGCGTCCCCGCAAATGCTGAAACGCTTCCGGCTCTTGAGAATGCCCAGATCAGCGACCGCACTGTCCCGACCTATTCTGGCTCGACGGCCGGCACGGAAGCTTCGGTCACGCAGCAGGAACTCGACCAGTTCGGCAACTCGGCTCGCCCGGATGTTGATTGGCGCGCTTCTCGCGGCCATGACGACTCGATCGTCCACATGGAATATGAGCAGCTTCCTCACTAACGCAAACGTACACGTCTTCATAAAGAACCCGCCGTTCCTCCCGGCGGGTTTTTCTTTTTTTCAAATAATTTTCGAGATTGAGAAAAGTCAAATCCGCGTCTTGACGACTATGAGATTCATATAAGTACGCCTACCGTCTCAACTCGAATTCATATGCCGCGCATGTCACCTAAGCCGGGCTCGCGATCTATCCCGCGCGAGTGGTGAATTCCTCCGACGAGGAGAATGACAATGATGGACATCGTCCTTGTAGCGGGTGGGCTCGCGCTCTTTGCCCTTGCCGTTGCTTATGCTTTTGCCTGCGACAGACTGTGAGGCTTCCCATGACATTCGACTACACGTTGGCCGGCCTCGTGACAGCCGGCCTTCTCGTTTACCTCGTTTACGCGCTCCTGCGGCCGGAACGGTTCTGAAAGGCAAACGCATATGACACTTATAGGCTGGATCCAGATCGCGCTTTTTTGCGTGATCGTCGTTGCGCTCGTGAAGCCGCTCGGCTGGTACATGACGCAAGTTTTCTCAGGTGAGAAAACCTTTCTTTCTCCCATTTTGAGGCCTGTCGAAAACGGCCTCTATAAAATCGCCGGCGTTGACGCCCGCAGCGAGCAGGACTGGCTGCGATACACCGTCTCGATGCTGCTTTTTCACCTCGGCGGCTTTGTCTTCCTCTACGCGCTACTGCGCCTGCAAGGCGCGCTGCCTTTCAATCCCCAAGGCATGACGGCTGTTTCGCCGGACCTTTCGTTCAATACGGCGGTCAGCTTCGTCACCAATACCGACTGGCAGAACTACGGTGGCGAGTCGACGATGTCGTATCTCGTCCAGATGCTGGGGCTGACGCACCAGAACTTCCTGTCGGCCGCAACTGGTGTCGTTCTCGCGATGGTCTTGATCCGCGGCTTCGCCCGCGCATCGACCCGCAATCTCGGCAACTTCTGGGTCGATATCACCCGCTGCACGCTTTATATCCTGCTGCCGTTCTGCATCCCCTTCACGCTGTTTCTCGTCTGGCAGGGCATTCCGCAGACGCTCGGCGCCTACGTCGATGCCACCACGCTCGAAGGGGCGAAGCAGACGATCGCAGTCGGCCCCGCCGCCTCGCAGATCGCGATCAAGATGCTTGGCACCAACGGCGGCGGCTGTTTCAACGCCAACGCTGCTCATCCGTTCGAAAACCCGACGGCACTCTCGAACTTCGTGCAGATGATTTCGATCTTCGCTATTGGCGCTGCCTTGACCAACGTGTTCGGCCGCATGGTCGGCAATCAGCGTCAAGGCTGGGCCATCCTGTCTGTCATGGGCGTTCTGTTCCTCGCCGGCGTGGCCGCGTGCTACTGGGCGGAAGCCAACGGCACGACGGGTCTCAATGCCCTCGGCCTCACCGGTGGCAACATGGAAGGCAAGGAAGTCCGCTTCGGCATCGTTTCCTCTGCGCTCTTTGCCGTCATCACGACTGCGGCCTCATGCGGCGCCGTCAACGCAATGCATGATTCCTTCACCGCTCTCGGGGGCATGATCCCGTTGATCAACATGCAGCTCGGCGAGATCATCATCGGCGGCGTCGGCGCAGGCCTCTACGGCATGCTGCTCTTCGTCATCCTCTCGATCTTCGTCGCCGGTCTGATGGTCGGTCGCACGCCGGAATACGTCGGCAAGAAGATTGAGGCGAAAGAGGTGAAGATGGCCATGCTTGCCGTCCTGATCCTCCCGTTGATGATCCTCGGCTGGACGGCCGTCGCTACGGTACTGCCGTCAGCGGTCGCATCGATCGCTAACGCGGGGCCCCACGGCTTCTCAGAGATTCTCTATCTCTTCTCGTCCAGCACCGGCAACAACGGCTCGGCGTTCGGCGGCATCACCGGCAATACCTTCTTCTACAATACCACCGGTGGCATCGCCATGTTCGTCGGCCGCTTCCTGATGATCGTGCCAGCCATGGCAATTGCCGGCGCGCTGGCTGAAAAGAAGGTTCTCGCACCCTCCGTCGGAACATTTCCGACGACCGGCGGCCTCTTTGTCGGCCTCGTTGTCGGCGTGATCGCGATCGTCGGCGGCTTGACGTTCTTCCCGGCCCTCGCACTCGGCCCCATCGTCGAGCACCTCGCGATGACCGCCAACACCCTCTTCTGATTTTTCCTCTCGGAGTGACTCTTATGGATACGTCTATGGCGCGCAAGAAAGGCCCGGCGACCGCGATGCTCGATCCCAAGATCGTCGTCCCGGCCATCGGCTCCGCCTTCGCGAAGCTCGATCCTCGCAAAATGATCAAGAACCCGATCATGTTCGTGCTCGAAGTGGTGACGGTCTTGACTACCATCATCCTGCTTCGCGATCTCGCGAACGGCGCGAGCAATCTGTTGTTCACGTTCCAGATCGTGTTGTGGCTGTGGTTCACGGTGTTGTTCGCGAACTTCGCCGAGGCGATCGCCGAAGGACGCGGCAAGGCCCAAGCGGACTCCTTGCGCGTCCAGCGCCACGAAACCCAGGCCAAGCTCATGACGGGTTCGGCGCGCAACTATAAGCAGGTGCCGGGCACCTCTCTCAAAGTCGGAGATGTCGTGCTCGTTGAAGCCGGCGACACCATCCCGTCCGACGGCGAGGTCATCCAGGGCATCGCGTCGGTGAACGAAGCGGCTATCACTGGTGAATCCGCACCCGTCATCCGTGAATCAGGCGGCGACCGGTCAGCTGTGACCGGCGGCACGCAGGTGTTGTCTGACTGGATCATCGTCCGCATCAGCGCCGCGCAGGGCTCGACCTTCCTCGACCGCATGATCCGGCTCGTGGAAGGCGCGGAACGGCAGAAGACCCCGAACGAAATCGCGCTCAACATCCTGCTCGCGGGTCTGACGATCGTCTTCGTCTTCGCCACCGCGAGCATCCCGAGCTTTGCCGCCTACGCCGGCGGTTCGATCTCCGTCATCGTGTTGGTTGCGCTGTTCGTAACCATCATCCCCACGACCATCGGCGCGCTTCTCTCTGCTATCGGCATCGCTGGCATGGACCGCCTGGTGCGCTTCAACGTACTCGCGATGTCCGGCCGCGCCGTCGAAGCCGCGGGCGACGTCGACACGCTGTTGCTGGACAAGACTGGAACCATCACGCTCGGCAACCGGCAGGCGACCGAATTCGTGCCGCTGTCTGGCGTAAGCGAAAACGAACTCGCCGACGCGGCTCAGCTTGCCTCTTTGGCCGACGAAACGCCGGAGGGCCGCTCCATCGTCGTTCTCGCGAAGGAGAAGCACGGCATCCGCGGCCGTGACATCGCGGACATCAAGGCGAGCTTCATTCCATTCACCGCGCAGAGCCGCATGAGTGGCGTTGAATTCGAAGGCTCTTCGATCCGCAAGGGGGCCGTCGATGCCGTGCTCAACTACGTAAGCTCGCCGTCCGCGCCGATGGCATCCGGCTCGGCCGCACAGGCGCTGCGACCTTCCGTCAGCGCCGAGGTCACCCGCGAGGTCAGGGCGATCACCGAAACGATCGCCAAGGCCGGAGGCACGCCACTCGCGGTCGCCAAGGACGGACGCCTCCTCGGGGTCATTCACCTCAAGGATATCGTCAAGGGCGGCATTCGCGAGCGCTTTGCCGAGCTGCGCCGCATGGGCATCCGCACCGTCATGATTACAGGCGACAACCCAATGACCGCCGCCGCCATCGCCGCGGAAGCGGGTGTCGATGACTTCCTCGCCCAGGCCACGCCGGAAGACAAGCTGCGCCTCATTCGTGACGAGCAGGCCAAGGGTAAGCTTGTCGCCATGTGCGGCGACGGCACCAACGACGCGCCTGCTCTAGCCCAGGCCGACGTCGGCGTCGCGATGAATACCGGCACCGTCGCCGCTCGCGAAGCCGGCAACATGGTCGACCTCGATAGCAACCCCACGAAGCTCATCGAGATCGTCGAGATCGGCAAGCAACTCCTGATGACGCGCGGCGCCCTGACGACGTTTTCCATCGCCAACGACGTCGCCAAATATTTCGCGATCATCCCGGCAATGTTCGTCGCGTTTTACCCGCAGCTGAATGCGCTCAACATCATGGGCCTCGGCAGCCCGCAGAGCGCCATCCTGTCTGCGATCATCTTCAACGCCTTGATCATCATTGCGCTGATTCCGCTCGCGCTGAAGGGCGTCGCCTATCGCCCCATCGGCGCCGGCCCGCTGCTTCGCCGCAACCTGCTGATCTATGGGCTCGGCGGCGTCATCATTCCGTTCATCGGCATCAAGGCCATCGACCTGGCCGTCAATGCCCTGCATCTCGCTTGAGGTAACCTACCATGTTGAAAGAACTCCGCCCCGCGATCGTCGTGCTTGTCGCCCTGACGATCCTCACCGGCCTCGCCTATCCCCTCGCCATGACGGGGGTGGCCGAGGCCATCTTCCCGAAGCAGTCGCAGGGCAGCCTCATTGTCCGTGACGGCAAGGTCATTGGCTCGGCGCTCATCGGCCAGTCGTTTACGACGGACAAGTATTTCCATGGCCGTCCCTCGGCGACGCTCGGGCCCGATCCGGCCGACTCGTCGAAAACCGTGCCCCAGCCGTATAACGCCGCCAACTCGATGGGCTCCAACCTTGGCCCCACCAACAAGGCGCTCATCGACCGCGTCAAAGGCGACGTCGGTAAGCTTAAAGCCGAAAACAGCGCTGCCCCCGTGCCGATCGACCTCGTCACGACGTCGGCAAGCGGTCTCGACCCTGACATTTCGCCCGACGCTGCCTATTTTCAGGTTCCGCGCGTTGCCAAGGCCCGAAATATCTCCGAGCAGGACGTTCGCAGCCTTGTCGAGCGCCACATCGAAACGCCGTTTCTGGGGCTGATCGGTGAACCGCATGTCAACGTTTTGGCGCTGAACCTCGATCTTGACGGTACGGTCGCGCGGTGAATAGTGCGCGGCGCGTCGGCGCCGCGAGGAAAGCCATAAGATGGCGGAAGAAAACCGCACAACAGATCATCGGCCGTCGCCCGAAGCGCTCCTCGAAGTCTTGAAGCGAGAGGACCGCCACCGGGGACGGCTGAAGATCTTTCTCGGCGCCGCTCCCGGCGTCGGCAAGACTTACGAGATGCTGCGCACCGCCCGCGCCAAGGTCAAGGAAGGCGCGGACGTCGTCGTCGGCGTCGTCGAGACCCACGGCCGCAAGGAAACGAAAGCTCTGCTCCGTGGCCTTGAAATCATTCCGCCCCGGGAGATCGAGTATAAAGGCCAGACCCTCGGCGAACTCGACATTGACGCGGTGATCGCGCGCCGGCCGCAAATCGCGCTGATCGATGAACTCGCCCACACCAACGCGCCCGGAAGCCGCCATCCCAAACGCTATCTCGATGTCGAAGAGCTTCTGAATGAAGGCATCGACGTCTTCACGACGATCAATATTCAGCACGTCGACAGCCTGAATGACGTCGTCGCCCAGATCACCGGCGTCCGTGTGCGAGAGACGGTTCCCGATTCCATTTTCGCACGCGCCGACGACGTCGAACTTGTCGACATCACGCCTGAAGATTTGATCCAGCGCCTAAGGGAAGGCAAGGTCTACGTTCCTGACCAGGCCCGCCTCGCGCTCGAAAACTTCTTCTCGCCCGTCAACCTCACGGCCCTTCGCGAGTTGGCCTTGCGCAGAACCGCCGAGCGCGTCGATGAGCAGCTCGTCACCCAGCTTCGCGCCAAGGCCATGTCCGGGCCTTGGGCCGCCTGCGAGCGCGTCCTTGTCTGCATTAGCGAGGATCCGCGCTCGTCCGGTCTCGTTCGATACGCAAAGCGCGCCGCCGACCGCCTTCACGCACCGTGGACGGCGGTGACGATCGAAACGCGCCGAAGCCTCCGCTTCTCCGAAGCCGAACGAAACCGCATCGCCGAAGCCCTCCGCCTCGCCGAGCTTCTCGGCGGCGAAACCCTTACTATTCCCGGAAGCGCCCGCAATATTGCCGACGACATCATCGCCTATTCGCGCGCTCACAACGTCACTCAGATCATCATCGGCAAATCCGAGCGATCACGCTGGTTCGAAATCCTAAACGGTTCCGTCGTCCATGACCTCGTCCGTCAATCCGGTGACATTAGCGTCCACGTCATCTCCGGCGAGCAATTGCCCGGCGAACCTTCGACACCGCAGACGGTGCGGACGGCGAAGGACGAAGATCCGCGACGTCCGCTCGACTATCTCTGGACCTTCGCGGCCGTCGGTGCGGCGCTCGTCATGGCGTGGGCGCTCGAACCGTGGGTTGGGGTCGAAAGCGTCGACCTCATCTTCTTGACCGC
>JBEVLH010000354.1:0-5402 GCA_040509255.1 Hyphomicrobium sp.
TTTGCCATGAGCGGACCGGCGTGTGCCAAGATCGGTGGAACGGCCGGCTCAAAGGTTCGCGACGATATTGGCAAAAACCCATTCCACAAATGTCGTCGCGGCCAATGCCGGCGCGCAACGTCGCTCTATTCAGCAGGGGTGACGATCTATAGCTCGCCGGTCCGCCGATCAAGCCATTCCGGCGAGAGCCACGATTCTCGCTCCGCCGTTTTCCGACGAGTTCCAAACACCGCGCCTTCCTATATGATCCGCGTTGGCCATGGCATGCGGCTGCAGAACTGGGCGCGACCGTCGACCCGCCGCCGCCCTACTGGCGATCGCAGCCAAGAGGCCTTGAGGGTCTGTTCGGCAAGACCGTCTCGGGCTTGCGTTAGCAGCCCCGAAGAGGAAGCTAGTCAAACTTCAACATCGAGGCTCACGGATGAAAATCGTCGTCATCGGCGCACCGGGAACGATCGGTCGCGCAATCGTCACAGAACTCGGCGCGCGCCATGACATCGTCGAGGTCGGCAAAAGCCGCGGCGCGTTGCAGGTCGACTTGCTCGACAGTGCGAGTGTTCGCGATCTTTTCGCCAAGATCGGCGCGTTCGACGCGGTGGTGACAGCCGCCGGCAACGCGCATTTCGGACCGCTCACGACGATGACGCCTGACCAGTTTCGCATCGGTCTCAACGACAAGCTCATGGGCCAGATCAACGTGGTGCTCGCCGCCCGCGATTTGATTTCTGAAGGCGGCTCGTTCACGCTGACGAGCGGCAGCCTGAGTGATGAACCCGTTCGTGGCGGCGCGAACGCGAGCACAGTCAACGCCGCCATCGACGGCTTCGTACGGGCCGCCGCGATCGAGTTGGCGCGAGGGGTGCGCATCAATTCGGTGAGCCCGACCGTCCTCGCTGAATCGTGGAGCGTCTACGGGCCTTACTTCCCGGGCGTAGAACCCGTGCCCGCAAAGCGCGTTGCGCTCGCCTACAGCCGCAGCGTTGAGGGCGCGGGGACAGGTCAGATCTACCGCGTCTGGTAGCGGTAGCCGGCGGCGAACGATCAGACTGTTGTCGGAAGATCCGCCGATTTATCGCTTCCGCTGTCGTCAGCGGGTGAGAGTCGCGCTAGCCTCTAAAGAGAGAAGGGACGTCCGGCGGTCAAGCCGGCCCGCAAAAGAGAGGCTGCGCCATGCTCGTCGTCACGACCAATGACATCCAGGGATATCGCATCGTCCGTCATCTCGGATTGGTGCGCGGGCTGACTGTGCGATCACGTAGCGTCGTCGGCAATCTCGGCGCGGCCGTTCAGATCTTTTTCGGTGGCAATATTTCCGTCTACACCAAGCTCGCCGAGCAGGCCCGCCAGGAGGCCTTCGACCTCTTGGTCGAGCACGCCCAAAGCATGGGCGCCAATGCGGTGATCGCCATGCGCTACGACGCCAACGAAATCGCGGCCGCCGTGACCGAGGTCCTGGCCTACGGATCGGCGGTGGTCGTCGAACCGCTTGCAGGCACCAGCGCCGGACCCGGCCAAGGCAGCGGTCCATGGGCCGACGCGTCCCGATAGAAAAAAGGCGCGGGCGGGGCTGACAAGCCCTCAAAGTTCGGTTAAGGGTGCACGCCCCGAAAGAGGCTGCTCGACGATCGGGCTCGCGCCCGCGTCTGGACTAGGGGTGTAGCTCAATTGGTAGAGCGTCGGTCTCCAAAACCGAAGGTCGGGGGTTCGAGACCCTCCGCCCCTGCCAGCCTCGTGGAATATGATCTGCCGACCAGACCCGGTGATGCCGTGGTAGGGTGCGGCATCTTGTCGCTTATGCGCACGGAAAGCAGTTTTGATGGCGAAGTTCAATCCCATAACCTTTATGCAAGAGGTTCGGCAGGAAGTCGCGAAGGTAACTTGGCCGACCTGGAAAGAGGTGTGGATCACGACGGTGATGGTGCTCATCATGGTCGCGCTCGCCTCTATTTTCTTTTTGCTGGTCGATGAGGCGCTGAGCTACATCGTGCGCTTTGTCCTAGGGGTGGGAACCTGAAATTCGGCTCACATATTGGTTTGATTGACGCGCCAGAGGGCCTTTGAGAATGGTTGTCGCGCAAGAACGCGAAGAAAAAGCATCGGTTGCCGGTACGCGCTGGTACATCGTGCACGCTTACACGAACTTCGAACGCAAGGTTGCCGACTCCATTCGCGAGCGAGCGAAGGCGGGCGGCCTCGACGGTTTGTTCGAAGAAATTGTCGTGCCGACTGAAGAAGTCGTCGAGATCAAGCGTGGCCGCAAAATTCCGACGGAACGCAAGTTCCTGCCGGGCTACGTGCTCGTGAAAATGAAGATGACTGACGCCGCGTTCGTGATGATCAAGAACACGCCGAAGGTCACCGGGTTTCTCGGTGCCGACAACAAGCCGATGCCGATTCCCGAAGCCGAGGCGATGCGCATCCTGAACCAGGTGAAGGAAGGCGTCGAGCGGCCGAAGCCGACGATCACCTTCGAGATCGGAGAGAACGTCAAGGTCGCCGACGGCCCGTTCGCTTCGTTCACCGGCGTCGTCGAGGAAGTCGACGAGGAGCGTTCGCGCGTCAAGGTCGCCGTGTCGATCTTTGGACGTCCGACGCCGGTCGAACTCGAATTTTCGCAAGTCGAGAAAGTGCCAGCCTAGCGGCGCCGATTGGCGCCTCGGGCGATCGAGAATTCCGGTGGCATGCCACCGGAGCCCGCATCGGGATTTGGTTTTCGATGCGGTGATGTGCGGGAGGATGAATCGACCCTTCGGGATCGCCCATCCGTTGAACCGCTAACCCTGAGCAAGGAACCCCGTGGTTTTTGCTCTAACATTGAAGGGGAACTATGGCGAAGAAAGTTGACGGCTTTATCAACCTCCAGGTACCGGCTGGGGCGGCCAATCCGTCGCCTCCGATCGGTCCCGCGCTTGGTCAGCGCGGCGTCAATATCATGGAATTCTGCAAGTCCTTCAACGCAAAGACGAAGGACCTGGAGCAGGGTACACCGATTCCTGTGAAGATCACGGTCTACTCTGATCGCTCCTTTACGTTCGAGATGCGCCAGCCGCCGGCGACGTACCTCATCAAGAAGGCAGCCGGTCTGCGCCCGACGGGCAAGGGTGGCCAGGGTTCGAAAGAGCCGGGTCGCATCGTGGCCGGACAGGTTACGCTCGATCAGCTGAAAGAGATTGCCAAGGGCAAGCTCAAGGACATGAACACCGACGACATCGAAGCCGCCGCCCGCACGCTCGCAGGCAGCGCACGTTCGATGGGTCTCAAGGTGGTGGAGTAGTCCGATGGCAAAAGCTCAAATCAGCGCTGAGAAGATCAAGGAAACGCGCGAAGCCGGTGGCAAGCGCATGCTTACGGTCAAGCAGGGTCTTCCCCCGGGCAAGGCTTATGGCGTCGACGAAGCCGTGAAGATCATCAAGGGACGCGCCAAGGCGAAGTTCGACGAGACGATCGAAGTCGCGGTCAATCTCGGCGTCGACCCCAAGCACGCCGACCAGATGGTCCGCGGCGTCTGCAACCTGCCGAACGGCTCCGGCCGCACCTCGCGCGTTGCCGTTTTCGCACGCGGCGCCAAGGCAGAAGAAGCCAAAGCCGCAGGAGCCGACATCGTCGGCGCCGAAGATCTCGTCGAGATCGTCTCGAAGGGCACGATCAACTTCGATCGCTGCATCGCGACGCCCGACATGATGGGCCTCGTCGGCCGTCTCGGTAAGGTCTTGGGCCCGCGCGGCCTGATGCCGAACCCGCGCGTCGGCACGGTCACGATGGACGTCACCACCGCCGTTAAGGGCGCGAAGGGCGGCTCTGTCGAGTTCCGCGTCGAGAAGGCCGGTATCGTCCACGCCGGCGTCGGCAAGGCGAGCTTCACGGAAGAAGCGCTCGTCCAGAACATCAAGGCGTTCGTCGATGCCGTCGTCAAAGCCAAGCCGACGGGTTCGAAGGGCACGTACCTCAAGAAGGTCTCGCTGTCGTCGACCATGGGTCCGGGCCTGAAGCTCGACACCTCATCGGTCGCTTCGGGACCGGTCGCCTAAGTTTTCGAGAATTCCGGGGCAACCCGGAAAACCCCAAACCGGGGCGGTTTCGCTTCGGTTTGGAACTGTCCGAGATTGTGGGTGCCGATCCGGTCCGCCGGTGACGCCTAAGTCTCTCAACTCTGAGAGCCCGCATGAGACAGAAGTGGATCGGATTCGAGGCGAGAGCCTCTGGTCCGGTTTGAACCTTCTGGGTCAGCACCGTGCCGCTACTCGCGGTCCACGGGAACGAGGACAGACTGTCGTCGCCCGATCCTGACCGGAGACGGCGGCAAAGGTGCAACCCGCGAGGCTTCGCAAATGAAGCTTCGCAGCAAGGAGACGAGACGTGGATAGAGCCGCGAAACGTGAGCTCATCGATCATCTCCACGGCGTGCTGAAAAGCACGGGCGTGGTCGTGATCGCCCACAACACCGGCATGGTGGCCGCTCAATCCGCAGAGTTCCGCAGGCGCGTAAAAGACGCCGGTGGCTCTGTGAAGGTGGCCAAGAACAAGCTGGCAGCTCTCGCACTCAAGGATACCGACGCCGAAAAGCTTTCAGACCTTTTGACCGGCCCGACCATTCTGGCTTTTTCGAAAGATCCGATCGCCGCGGCGAAGGCGACCGTCACGTATGCCAAGGGTAACGACAAGCTCGTGATCCTCGGCGGCGCGATGGGCAAAACCATCCTTGACGCGAAAGGTGTGCAGGCTCTTGCCGATCTGCCGTCGCTTGATGAATTGCGCGCCAAGATCATCGGCCTCCTGAACGCTCCGGCGACCAAAATCGCCCGGACGATCAAGGAACCCGGTGCCAAGCTGGCTCGCGTCATTCAAGCCAAGGCATCGAAGGAAGAGGCTGCCTAGCCGTCTGAGTTGTGGGGCTCTGAGCCCTCGAAACGCTAACGCAGCACGGCCTCAAGGGGGTGCTGCAATTCAACCACTAGGTTCAAACCGGAAGGACACTATATATGTCTAAGATCGAGAAAATCGTTGACGACCTGTCGAGCCTCACGGTGCTCGAAGCGGCAGAACTCGCAAAGTTGCTGGAAGAGAAGTGGGGCGTGTCGGCTGCAGCCGCCGTCGCCGTTGCTGCTCCCGCTGCTGGCGCCGCTGCCGCACCTGCTGAAGAGCAGACGGAGTTCACCGTCATTCTGAAGTCGGGCGGAGACAAGAAGATCAACGTCATCAAGGAAGTGCGCGCCATCACAGGCCTTGGCCTGAAAGAGGCCAAAGACCTCGTCGAGGCCGGTGGCAAGGCCGTGAAGGAAGGCGTCTCGAAGGACGAAGCCGCGAAACTCAAGAAGCAGCTTGAGGATCAGGGCGCTGCCGTCGAGGTGAAGTAATCGACAGTCGGCACCGGTCGGGTCGCTCCCGTCCGGTGCCGACGCTCG
>JBEVLH010000355.1:0-4649 GCA_040509255.1 Hyphomicrobium sp.
AGGTCACCGATGCCCCATCCAGCCATCGGGCGGACGTCGAGCAGCGCGTCCCGTTCTATGGCCCGCACCAGGCCGGTGTCGTAACTCCGCGCCCCGCGAACGGTATGGTCGTCGCTTTCGACGTTATCGCCGAAACACCCGACGATTTCGACCGCATGATGCGCAAACTGACGGAGCGCATCATTTTTTTGACTCAAGGTGGGAAACCACCAAGCATCGATCCCAAGCTCCCGCCCCTCGATTCTGGAATTCTTGGACCCGAGGTGTTTCCCGACAATCTCACCATTACGGTCGGTCTCGGTAATTCGATGTTCGACGCGCGCCCCTGGCTGAAACCCTTGAAGCCGCGCTGTCTCCAGCGGATGACACAATTTTCCAATGATGCGCTCGTCGGCGATCTCTGTCATGGCGATCTGTCATTGCAGCTTTGTGCCAACTCGGCGGATACCAACATCCACGCCCTGCGCGATATTCTTGCTCACCTGCCTGAATATTTGGTGCCGCGTTGGAAGCAGGAAGGGAGCGTGCCGACCATACTTCCGAACGCCGATGGCACGGTGCAAAGCGCCCGCAACTTCCTCGGCTTTCGCGATGGCTCGGCCAATCCGCACTCAAGCAATGCAGCGGTGATGGACCAGATCGTCTGGGTCAACAGCGGTGGCGACGAGCCGGCGTGGGCCGCTGGTGGCACCTATCAGGTCGTCCGCATCATTCGCAGCTTTGTCGAACGCTGGGATCGGACGCCGCTGGGCGAACAGGAGCGCATTATCGGCCGCCGGAAGATGTCCGGTGCGCCCATGGACGGCAAGACCGAGAGCGATGTTCCGAACTACGTCAATGATCCGAACGGCAAGCTCACGCGCCTCGACGCCCATATCCGATTGGCCGATCCGCGCACGCCAGATTCCCAAAAGAGTCTCATTCTTAGACGTCCTTTCAACTACTCGAACGGCATCACGAAAAACGGCCAGCTCGATCAAGGACTGCTTTTCATTGCCTACCAATCAGACCTCGAAAGAGGCTTCGTTGCCGTGCAGACGCGGCTCAGCGGTGAGCCGTTAGAGGAATACATCAAGCCAATTGGCGGCGGTTATTTCTTCGTTCTTCCAGGGGCGCGGGATACTGGCGACTATCTGGGCCGAACATTGGCCGAGGCCGCGGCGGCGGGACCGCCAACACGTTCCTAGCAGACCTTATAAAACTGGAGATGGAGACCATGAGGCGATACTTCTTGGCCGCGACGGCGCTCGCGGCGGGGCTCGGATTAGCAGGCGTTGCAAACGCAGAAGAAGACTCGAAGCTTGTCGAGCCGCTCGTCCAGTATAAAAACTACGTGGCTGATCACACCGAGAAGCTTCTCAATGAGACGACCAAGTTCACGGACGCCGTCAAAGGCGGCGACCTCGCCAAAGCAAAGGCATTGTTCGCTCCGACCCGTATGAGCTACGAAGCGATCGAGCCGATTGCCGAACTCTTCTCCGACCTCGACCACACCGTCGATGCGCGCGCCGATGATTTCGAAGGCAAGGAGAAAGATCCGAAATTCTCAGGTTTCCATCGCATCGAATACGGGCTCTGGACTGATAACAGCACCAAGGACGTCGAGCCTTATGCCGACAAATTGCTCGCGGATGTCAAAGACCTCAACAAGCGCATCGAGAATCTGACCTTCCCTCCGGAAACCGTCGTGGGCGGTGCTGCGGCTCTCATGGAAGAAGTCGCCGCAACGAAGATCTCCGGCGAAGAAGATCGCTATAGCCACACCGATCTCTGGGACTTCAAGGCCAACTTCGATGGCTCGAAAAAGATCTATGATCTCGTCAAGCCGCTCATTGAGAAGGACAACGCCGATTTCGTGAAGAAGGTCGATGACAACTTCAAGGTCGTCGACGATACCCTGGCGAAATACAAGACTGCGGACGGCTATGAACTTTACGACAAGCTCTCGGACGCTGATCGCAAGGTCCTCGCGGCTAAAGTTAATACGCTGGCGGCGGACCTTTCGACCCTTCGCGGCAAGCTAAGTCTGAACTGAGCAAACAAAGGCTAAGCTCGAGTTAGCTACGGCCCCAGCCTCTGGCGCGGCTTCCGCGATGCAGACGCCGGGGCCGCAATTATTTCCGCGCGAAATTACTCCGATCAAACTGTCACCCCAAGGCCACGCATCAGCTTGGTCTTATTGTTGACTTCGTCGGTAGACTTTAATAGTCTGAGCCTTCCGATGAAGCATCGGATCTTCGTTGCGAGCACCTCCGGGGGAGGTTCCGCGAAGAGGAGGCAAGCCCGCCATTGTGCGCCGAGCGCACAGCCAGCCAGCCCGTAATCAATAGGAACACGGGGGACGGTGGTATGGCTGTGGGCGGCGTTGAAAATAATCACATTCTGGGCTCGCGAGGCGCGCGATGGCGCCGAATGCCAGTGAGCGGCAGCCTGAGCAAAGCCGTTTTGGTGCTGACTGTTTCCGCCGCAGCCATCGCCTCGGCCAATGACGCCTTTGCGCAGGAAACGCAGCTTCCCGGCATCGACGTCCAAGGCGCACAAGCAAAGAAAAGTAGCGCTCCGAAAAAGAAGGCCGCCCCGGCGCCTGTCCAGGCTGCCGAGCCCGTGGCGCCGCCTCCTTCCAGTCAAGGGGGCAACCAAGCTGGGTTGATCGACGCGCCGTATAACACCCCGGCAAGCGTGAGCGTCGCCGGCCAGGGCGAGATTCAAACCTTCGGTCAGACGAATGTTCAGGATGTTTTGCGCGCGATGCCTGGCGTCTCGACAGCCAATGATCCGAACAACCCCGGCATTTCGGTCAATATTCGCGGCTTCGAAGGTTCAGGCCGCGTCAATATGACGATCGACGGCGTGCGCCAGAATTTCAGGATTACGGGACACACCGCAGGCGGCTTTGCATATGTCGATCCGTTACTGCTCGCAAGCATTGAGGTCCAGCGCGGCGCCGTATCGACGGCCGGGGGCGCTGGAGCACTTGCCGGCACGGCCGACCTGCGCACTATCGACGTCGACGACGTTTTGAAGCCAGGCAAAGATTTCGGCGCGGTCGTGCTGTCGTCGTGGGGAAGCAACGGCGTCGGATTTTCCGAGATGGGCGCAGGAGCGGCGAGAAGCGGCGCCGTCAGCGTCATTGGGGCAATCAGCAAGCACGATGTTGACAATTACGACAATGGTCTCGGGCAGCGGGTGCCGTACACCGATCAAGACTTGATCTCAGGTCTGGCGAAAATCCATTTTCAGATCGATCCCAATCAGGAGCTGTCGTTCGGTACGGTTCTGTATAATAACGACTTCACCGCGAACTCATACGATCAGACCATCGATTCAAAGATCTATCGCGCCAACTATCGCTACAAGCCGTCGGACGACCTCGTCGATTTCCAGGCCAATTTCTACGGCAGCGATCTCACGATGCGTTACGATGGCGGCGTGGAGGGAGCATCGTCCGCGGCGGGCCGAAAAATCGACGATCTCGGCCTCGGCTTTGACGTTCAGAATACATCGCTGTTCAATCTCGGTGGCATCTACGTCAAATCGAACTATGGGTACGAATATTATCACGACGACGTCGATGCTTCGAACTCGCGTAACCCGTCTGTCGGGGGCGGCGTCAATCCGTCAGGAAACTCGACCATTCGCGGGGTGTTTTCCGAGACAACGTTCTCAAAGAACATCTTCGACTTCATTGTCGGTCTTCGTTACGACGACTACAATCTGAACGGCAGCGGAGTGGTGGACGTCCACATTCCGCCCTACCTTCCTCCGAATTTCCCCTACACATTGCCGCCGGGCGTCGCGTTGGGACCGTATTCGGTCGACAACAGCGATGGTGGCTTCAGTCCAACGTTGACGTTGGCAGCGAAGCCGGTCGAATGGTTCCAGCCCTACGTGAAGTGGTCCAACTCGTTCCGCGCACCAACGATCTCAGAAACGCTCCTTGATGGCACCCATCCAGCCAGCGCGTTCGAGCCGAACTTTCTACCCAACCCGTTCTTGCAGCCGGAATCGCAGAAAGGCTGGGAATTCGGCTTTAATTCCAAATTCGACAACCTGTTTCAGCGTGGGGATTCGTTCCGCTTCAAGGGCGATTACTACACGATGGATGTCGACAACTACATCACTGCTGCCTGTGATGCGATGGGCCTCATTTGCACGTTCATCAACAATTTCGGTACGTCGAAGGTGGAGGGTGTCGAACTCGAAGGCACCTACGACGCGGGCTATGTATTCGCGGGTTTGAGCTACAGCCATAATCATACGGATCTTCCGTCGCAAATGGATGGTCTCGGCCTGCACAGCTATTTGCCGGGCGATGTCGCGACAATTACCGCCGGGTTGCGGTTCTTCGATGAGCGACTGACGATCGGTGCTCGCAGCTACATCAACTCCAAGAGTCAAAAAGGCGACGCCAACGTCAGTCCGGGGGACCCGCTGTTTTACGATGGCTACACGACCTACGATGTCTTCTCGAGCTACAAGGTCACGAACGACTTCGACGTCGCTCTGACGGTCTCCAATCTTACCAACGTGGCTTATACCCCGGCGCTGAGCGCGTTGGGCACGGGCGCCAACGCGCCCGTAGAAACCGGTCGCGGTCGAACATTCCTGCTCACGACGAAGGCCAAGTTCTAAGCCGCGTCGAAGCGACG
>JBEVLH010000356.1:0-6653 GCA_040509255.1 Hyphomicrobium sp.
GTTTGAAGACGCCAGGGATCATCACGTTCATGCTGTCCGTGATCCTGACGGTCATCGTTTTGATGTCTAAGTTCTTTGGTGCAGAGATCCCCGGGATTACCGGGAATGAATCGTGGGCCATGCTCGGCGCCTACACGATCCTTATGCTGGGATGCATGGTTCGAGGTATGTGATCCGGTCGGCCGGATAACCCTTCGCTGGGCCGATATATTGAGCCGCTGAGCGACAATAGGATCATTGCTGTGCGCTGGTGTCGCGCGGCATCCAGGGGCCTAGTGGAGCGTCATGCTGGTGAGTATCGATCGGGGCATGCCGAAAGAAATTTCTCAGGTCTTTGCCCGCCGCGCGCGGCTTTCCTCGAAAGCCATCGTGGTTGCAATTGTCCTAACGATGGCAGCGCTCGCCGCCATCGCAGTTGCCTCGCGGAAAGAGATCCAAAGTTCGGTTAAGGAATTTGATCCTGTTATCCGGATGCCAGCCGAAACGGGGTCAATTCTGGTGCCGGTCGTCGACCGTTAATCGGGGAACGAGCGGCTCGGCCCGCACAAGCCCCCGCACCGAATTTCCGAGATAAGTTGCTTTGGCGGTATTGATGTCGTCAACCGTCAAGCGAGCCTCCACCGCACGGCCGTCGTCAATCAGAGCAGCGCGCAGGGTCCCCGGCAAGAGCCCGGCGGCGAGGCGCGGCGTCAGGAGACGGCCATCGCGCTCGATGAAAATCGACGTCCGACTGCCTTCGGCGAGTTCGCCGTTTTCGTTGAGATAGATGACCTCGTCGGCGCCAAGAGTGTCGGCGTAATGTTTCCATTCGCGGTCATAGAGCTCGCGGCGCGTGGTCTTGTGGTAGAGGAAGAGATCTGCGCTGCTCACTCGCGTGTCCGAGATGACGTAACGCATAACGGCGTCGCCGGGCGTTTCGGCCTGCGGCGTTACGGTCGCGGAGACTCCGCCGTCTTCGTCGAGCAACAGCCTGACGCGCAAACGTTCGTCTGGTGCGGTGGCGATCGCGGCATCTATGGCGTCGCGGACCTTGCTCGCATCATAGGCAAAGCCGAAATAGGCTGCCGACGCGGCGAGACGCATGAGGTGATAACCCTTGAGCCAGAGCCCGTCACCCGGCACGTAAAGCATTGTCTCGATCAGTTCGAAGCGACGAACTGGATCGGTCAGGAATTTCATCTTGAGAAGACATTCGGCATATTCTTTCGGGCCATCGGAATCCGCGACAATTCCCGAGCCGATGCCCATTTCGCCATTGCCTTTCCGATCGACGACAGCAGTGCGGATCGCGACGTTGAATTGCGCCGAACCGTCAGGCGAAAACCGGCCGATCGCGCCGCAATAGACACCACGAGATTCCGTTTCGAGTTCGCGGATCAGTTCCATGGCGCGGATTTTCGGCGCGCCGGTGATGGATCCCGGGGGGAAAATCGCTTTCAGCACGTCGACGATGCCAACGCCGTCTCTCAGTCGCGCCTGCACGCCGGAAGTCATTTGATGAAGGGTCTTGAAGGTTTCGACGGTGAAGAGGTCGGTGACGCTAACGGAGCCGAGATCGGCAATACGCCCTAGATCGTTGCGCATCAGATCGACGATCATGAGATTTTCTGCGCGGTTCTTTACATCTTTCGATAGTGCGCGGCGGACCTCGGACTCGCCTTCGGGCGTGCCGGCGCGCGATGCCGTGCCCTTCATCGGCCGGGTCTCGATGATGCGATCATGCTGATTGATGAACAGCTCGGGCGATGCCGACAGGATCGTCACGTCGCCGGTATCGACGAGGCCGGCGTAGGCGACACGTTGCTTCAGGCGGAGGTCGCGATAAAGAGCGAGCGGGGAGCCCTCGAGCTTGAACTTCGCTTTGAATGTCAGGTTCAGTTGATAGATGTCACCGCTTCGAATGTTCTTCTGCACTTCGGTAAAGCGCTTCAGATACGAGTTGCTGTCCCAACTGTGGGCCAGTTCTCCGAGCGTCGGATTTCCTATCGCTTCTTCCGTTAGCCAGCCCTGGACTTCAGCGCCGGTCAGCTGGCGGGGAGCCGTATAGAGGCCGAACCAGAGCAGAGGCACTTTGCGCTGCGGCGGTAAGAGATGGGCGAGCTTCGGCTCGAGCAGATAGCCGAGTTCGTAGGAGAAGAAGCCGGCGGCGTGCAATCCGCGTGCGACTCCGGCCTGGATGGCCGACAGCGCCACGTCGATGTCTTCCGGTCCGTCCGCCCGAATGATCTCGACCGGCTTTTCAAAAAGTTCGGAAACGGCATCGAGGCTAGTGCTGTTGTCGAGAAGCACGAACCCTTCGGCAAGTGCAGGGGAGGTCGGCTTCGTTAACAATTCGGCGGCCGCATGAGACGGCGACGATCCGGGCGCGCCAGCGGCTTTGTCTGTTTTGGACTGCATGGGGCGCTTCTAGCGCGAGCAAGTTGCGATTTCTACACTGCGTTCATCCAAAGCGGCGGCCTTGCTGTTGCAGGCCATCGCGCGGACTTTCGCAGTTTGGTCTCATCGATGTGGGGAGGACCGCCGACGCGGCGGGTGTCTCGAAACCGCATAGGCATGTGCCGCGATGCCAATGCCCCAGCCAATCAACGGCCAGAAAAACCAGAGATGGGCCGGGTTCATCAGATTGACCACGATGAGGATCGTATTGACGATGACGTAGGCCAGCAGATGGTATTTGAATCCCTGGTCACGCAGCAGCTCGGTCATTTCGTCCTCCGTCGCCCGATTAGATTTGCTCATCATGATGGCATTAGGGGGCTGGCGTGCATATATATATGCGCCTGCCATCCGGGGCTATGGTTATCGCTAGCGCTTCGGTTTCGGGACGGAACTGGGCTGTTTCGCAAGCGTTGCCTGGGCGTCCAAGTTCCCAGACTGAATTTTGGGCGGCAGCGATTCGCGGAGATCATCATGAACAAGGACAAGTCGAAATCTGAAGTCGACAAGGAGCTTGACGAGGCTCTTGAAGAAACGTTTCCAGGTAGCGACCCCATCGCCGTCGATAACGCCGACGAAAAGGCAGTTCGTCCCGCAAACCGACAACCGCCGGTTATCGACAAGCAATTAGTCGAGCGCCTCTCCGAGAAGGCCAAGTCAAAAAAGGATTAGCTCCGGAGTGTCGCTTGCCGAAGCACTTCAATTTGAAAACACATAAAACCAGCCGGCAAGTGCCAATCCCATCAGCAGTGTGATCATGCCGAGCCACGAAGCACTTGCGGTCGGGCGATCCGTGTCTGTCAGCGCAGCGAACTCGACTGGCTCTCCGGTGTGGGGGTCGATAAATTTTGCCATCGCCTTGAACCTCGGACTTTCGGTCTACATGGCAACTTAAAACAGTGCGTAACGTTCCGTCAGCTTGGTGGTTGACGTCGTTCAAGTGGCAAAGAGGTTGAACACCGCAGCGATAGCTGTATCGGATCACGTCAGGAGGCGGACAAGGATTGATGACACTTCGACAAGTAGGGGCGTTGCCGCTCCGCAAGTCGCGCAGCAGCGCGATCGAAGTGATGCTCGTGTCTTCGCGCGAAACTGGGCGATGGGTGATCCCGAAGGGGTGGCGCGCCAAGCGCCTTGACGACCCGGACGCTGCCGCGCGCGAAGCGAAGCAGGAGGCGGGTGTCACTGGCAGAATTGAACGCACGCCGATCGGATCGTATCGCTACCGGAAAACGATGGAATTCGGAGCTATTCGCGTCGTAGACGTGGACGTCTACGTGCTGTGGGTGAAGAAGCAACGCAAGAAATGGCGCGAGAAAGAGGAACGCATGCGCCTTTGGCTTCCTCTTGCGGAGGCCGCGAAACTCGTACGCGAACCGCGGCTGAAAACGTTACTGGTCGAATTCGAAGCCTGAAAAGCTCGTGAGCTCAGCCGACGCGGGATTTGGGTTCGGCCTGAACCTCCCATCCGAAGACCGACCGGCCGCCAAATTCGGGAGAGTGCGCACGCTCGCGTTCGATATGACTTTCGAGCGACGGTCCTTCGGCGGTTCTTTCGAGCCGCCTTGCCTGATCGTCGAGCCGCTTCAGGGCAGCGAGAACGTCAGCGTTACCGAGTTTTGCTTTCCTGACAGCGGATTTCAGAACGCCGATCGTCTCGTCGTAGACCTTTATGGGCACGGGAAACGGATGGCGATCCTTACCGCCAAGCGCCAGCGAAAAGCGCCCGGGATCCTGGAAACGATAGGGCGCTCCGTGCACGACTTCGGCAACCATTGCCAGCGACTGCACTGTTCGAGCTCCAACGCCGGGGGTCAGGAGCAGCTCGGGAAAGTCGACGGGCCCCCGATCGGCCGCTGCCGCCAAAGTGCCGTGAAGGCGGCGGGTGAAGACGTCGCTTGCGCGGACATCATGGTGAGCCGGCATGACGAGATGCGGGAGCGCCAGTTGCGCATCGGGTTCGAGAGCAGAGTGATCCAGCAGCTTCTGCACGATGCCATCCGGTCCCAAATTCGCTAGCAGGTCGAGTTGGGCCGACCGCGAGTTCTGCGCTCGCCGGTCAGTGAGATTGATGATCTCGCCCTGAGCGCGTCCCTCGATCGCAGCATGAGGCTGGTCGACGAAACTCGAAAGCGTGCCGGAGTGCCAGTGGTAGCGGCGAGCCTGGCGCTTGTCGCCGTTCATGCCCTGCTGAACTACAGTCCAATGGCCGTCCCGACTGACGAAGAACCCATGAAGATACAGATCGAAACCGTCCTGAACCGCGGCGCTGTCAACCTTGGCAACCAGCCGGCTGGCGCGCACGAGATCTTGAGCGTCAACTCCTATGCGGTCGCCCAGCATGTTCAATTCATCAGGCGTTCGGCGGGAATGACGACCGCGGCCACCGCAAACATAGATCCCAAGTTCGTCGCGAACGGGCTCGAGGCCGCGTTTCAAAGCACCGATGACGCTCGTTGTGATGCCCGAGGAATGCCAGTCCATGCCCATGACTGCGCCAAAGGACTGGAACCAAAACGGGTGCGCCAACCGACCAAGAAGTTCATCGCGACTATAGTGCTCAACGATCGCCTGACAGATTACGGCGCCCAACGAGGACATGCGCGACGCCAACCATGGCGGTACACGCCCGTTGTGGAGGGGAAGGTCAGCGCTGCCGCTGCGGCGTGCCATTAGATCGGATTTTTCAACCGCGAGTCCGCTTCTTGCGACAATGATCTTGCCGCGGTGCGGCACATCAAACGAATCCAGACTCGCATGTTCGGCCTTCGGCCGTCAAATGGACAGCTACTCCGCCGCCTGGGGAAAGTCGCGCTCCTTGGCGCGCGGCGATTGCGCCCCGCCCCACCGGCTCAGTTCGCTGCGGATATAAGTACGGGGCGGAACGATGATGGGTCCGGCATTAGCTTCCGGGAGATTCAAGTCGCGCCGTGCGCGTTCGAACGCGGCCGCCAGCTTAGCCTTTTTCTCAACACGGGACGCACCGGCCCGGCGGGTGAACTCGCTCAGCTTCATGTATCGATCCTGCAGAAAGCCTATCGGAGCGCCGGAAGGCTCGCGCCGTCGGCGGCGCTCCTGAATTGGCGGGACAAGCGTCCCATCCAGGCAACAAACGCCAATAATTGGCTCGTAGTTCCCGCAGTTTGCCACGCGCCATTTTTGCCGCATCAAT
Source organism: Hyphomicrobium sp. (assembly GCA_040509255.1). Taxonomy (GTDB): domain Bacteria; phylum Pseudomonadota; class Alphaproteobacteria; order Rhizobiales; family Hyphomicrobiaceae; genus Hyphomicrobium_B. The sequence goes on from JBEVLH010000356.1 coordinate 5,609, forward strand.
GATGGCTGCTGCCCATAGACCTGCTGTGGTTCGACGAGCTTCTCCCGAACATCGGCCTTGAAGATACGCTTCCAAAGGAGCTCGACGCCCGCGCAGAGACGCCAATGGATGAGATCATTGGCGTAGAAGAACCGACGGTTCTCATGAATGATGACGCCCCCACCGCGGTCGGGCCGGAGGACATGGCGCTAAGCGTGCTCGACGCGTTCACGGCTGCTGAACCTATCGGAGGGCCCATACTCGTCGGTGACGTACTCGAGCCAACCCGGCTTGTGGGTACTCTGCTCGACGCGGCACCGGAAAGGCTCGACAGAAACGTCTGCGTGGACGTCGGCTCGGCCAACGTCGCGGGATAAAAACTCGTCGACACCTGTGACGTCGTCGTCGTTGAAGTGCTGGTCGCAGAAGATGAACCGGAGTCAATTGAGGTCGGAGCGGAGAGAGTCGTTGTTCCCTGGACCGAATTGAGGGACAGGCCCGGAGCGGTTGGGGACAATTGGGTTACATCTGGGTTCAACAATGATGAAGCCGAACTCGAGGGATCGATTTCTAGCCGCAGGTTGCTTGCGGCAGAGGGGTCAACACGATCGCTCTCCACCGGGACCTGCGTGAACGACGCGGGAGGTTCAGAACTCGACTGCACCGCGCTGGCGCTAGTTGGCGTTTGAGACTGTCCGGTGACAGGATTGATCGGATTCGGTGTAAGCGGGCTGCTTGTGTTGCCGTTAGAAGGGGTGAGCGGCGTGCTCGTATCCGATGACGAGCCACTCGCTGGCGGGGTCTGCGTCTGGGTTGACGCGTCCTGCGCCCAGGCGCTCGACCATGACGCCACAGTCGTTCCGAAAATGGAGACAAATATCAATAGCGCGGGAGATTTCTTCATGGGGGCGTTCCGATCTTTATGCGAGATAGGAACTTGGCCGCGGTTTCCCAGTTCCGGGCGTAGCAGACGGCCTGCGTCCCGTGCATAGGCGTTGTGCGTTTGGATCGTTAATGCGCGCCTGCGACGCCTTTCGGCGGTCCTGACGATCGAAGATGTCAGTTC
>JBEVLH010000357.1:0-2973 GCA_040509255.1 Hyphomicrobium sp.
TTCTCAACGATGTCCGCACGAAATACGCGCTTCCCGCTCTCGCGGCGGCCGTCGTGAAGAACGGCACGCGCATTGCCATTGGCGCGGTCGGAGTGCGCGTCGCCGGCACGAACATCCCAGTTACCGTCGACGACCGATTTCATCTCGGCTCCGACACCAAGGCAATGACGGCGACTCTCGCTGGGATGATGGTAGAAGAAGGCAAGCTCCGCTGGACTTCGACTATCGGCGAAGTGCTCGGAAAGGATCTCAAAGGGCTGAGGCCGAAGTTCGCAGCGATCACCCTCGAGCAATTGTTATCGCATACCAGCGGGATTTCTTCGGACAACGAGGAGATTGGAAAGCTTTATTTCAGCGCCGACGCCTACGACCACACGCCAACGGCATGGCGGCTGAAAGTCATCGGGGGCTGGGGATCGAAGCACGATCCGAGCTTCCCCTCGTCAGGCAAATTTCGATACGCCAACCTCGGCTACATCACAGCAGGCGCCATGGTCGAAAAGGCCGCGGCCGAGCCGTGGGAGCGATTGATGTACGAACGCATCTATGAACCGCTCGGCTTGAAAACTGCCGGGCTCGGCGCGCAAGCCACCTTCGGCCTTTACGATGCGCCCGTCGGCCACCGCATCGACGACAAAGGGAAGGCGACGCCATCGCCCTGGGGCGAAGGCGCCGATCTTCCTGCTGCGCTAGGGCCTGCCGGCCTTGCACATATGAGCATCGGTGATTTTGCAGACTGGGCTGGATGGAACGCCGGCGAAGGCAAACGCGGCCCCTCGCTTATCAAACCCGAGACGCTGAAGCGACTTCACACCGGCATCATCGCTATGGAGATAAAGGACCCCAAGCCGGGCACACCGAAATCCGGCTCATATGCGCTCGGCTGGGGGCTGTCGCAATTCGCCTGGACGGAGAAGCCGATCCTCACGCACAATGGCTCGAATGGCATGAACTTCGCGTCGATCGAAATCGATGTCGATCATGACTTGGCGATCGTGGTCACCAGCAATATCGGCGGACCGAAGGTCGACGCGGCATCGCTGGAAGTGATGAAAGTGCTGTACGAAAAATATGTGAAATAGCTACTCGGCTCCTGACAAATGCTCCCATCCGTTCGCCTTCCCTTCTGGCAACGCCTGCTCCTAACGATCGCCGCGATGCTGGCCGCAAGCTGGATCGTCGGCCTCGCATGGCGTGCAATGCTCGGATTTCCGTTGCCGAGTTACGTCGGCGGTGTCGCCGGCGGCCTCGCAGCCCTCCCGCTCTGGGATCTCTTGAAACGCATTCGGCCGAGCGATCCGTGACGCGACATTGTGATGTAAGCCCTAAATCCGCTGCTCAAATCGGTAGAACGGATCGGATTTGATCCTCGAACTGGGTCACCGCGTCGAGGGCACGCTTCTTCATCACCGGATCGACCTCGAACTGAGACGTAAAGCCGTCGATCGCCTCGCGGGCATTGTTCACAATTTGCGTCGTCGCATTCTGCGGGCTCATCTCGCGGCTCACGATCTTCTGCAGCAGCTGCGTAAGAATGACGCCGGTGGCAAGCGACAACCCCGAAAGCTCGGCGATTTCGTGCTTCAAACCCGCAATTGTCGCGTTGAGGTCCGTGGTATCCGCCATTCTCAAATCTCCATAGAGTGCCGATTTACGGCCGTTTGCTAATAGAGACCCGCAGTCGGCGCAAGGCATCTCGTGCGCTTCCTCGCGCCAAATCGTGCCGATGCCCTGAATAAAGTCCGGCAGCCCGAAATTTGCCGAAAATATCAACGATCGTGTCGTCAGCGGGATTAGTGTCAGCTACGGTACGGGTTCAAACATCCATGCGTCAGCTTCAGGCGGCAACCAGCATCGGCCGCACACTTTCCATTCCCCGCACGGCTACGATCGAGGGCGGTATCGACTATCCCGGCCCGATCATCATCGAAGGCACAGTTCTGGGCGACGTCAATTGCCTCAGCGTTGTGATCGCCGAACGCGGCGTCGTCGAAGGGACCATCAAGTCCGAGAGTGTAACCGTCATCGGCGAAGTCTCCGGCGAAATTTTCGCCAATGAACTCACCCTGAAGGCTGCCTGCCTGGTCAACGCTGACATCGTCCATAAGAAGCTGTCGCTCGAAAACGGATCCTTCTTCGAAGGCCGATCGCGGCGGCACGCCAACCCCCTCCAACTTGTATAGATCCAACTCTCGCTCCGCCTCGGGGAGCCGGCCGCATCGCGCCGCGCCTGTGAGCCGGCGGGATCGCAGATTTGACGCTTCGCGGCCGACACCGCGAGGCGGTATCGTAGGTCGAAGACATACTTCTCTCCGACGTCATCAGCTGTTCCCGGGGGAACAGACCGGGCTCGCCCGTCGCCCCGTCCTGGCGTAGAAACACTCAGCCATCGGCTGCGGAGCTCATGATCATGCCCAGGGTTCTCATCACAGGAACGTCATCGGGAATCGGACTTGCAACGACCGTTGCGCTCGCCAGGGCTGGCTGGAGTGTCGTCGCGACCATGCGTGACCTGACCAAGCGCACCGAACTCGACCGCGCGCTTCAGGCCGCCGGGGTTAGCAACGATGTCGTCGTTTCGCAGCTCGACGTGACCGATGCGCAATCCATGGATCGCGCCGTGGCCGACCTCGATCTCCACGAACGCCCCCTCGACGCCGTCGTTCATAATGCCGGCGTCGCGGCTGGCGGTGCCTTTGAAGATCTCGACGACGCCAACGTTCGTCGCATCATGGAGGTCAATTATTTTGGCGTCCTCGCGCTGACCAAACGGCTGCTACCGAAATTCCGCGCCCAGCGTCGCGGACGCATCTTGGTGATCTCAAGCGAATCCGCCTTCGCCGGCCAGCCCGCGAACGCGCCGTACTGTGCATCGAAGTGGGCGGTGGAAGGCTGGGCGGAATCGCTCGCCTACGAAGTTGCCCATTTCAACATCGAGATCATCCTGGTCGAGCCCGGCCCCTATCGCAGCAG
>JBEVLH010000358.1:0-3080 GCA_040509255.1 Hyphomicrobium sp.
TCGCAGATGCAGAGCGAAAAACGCGCTTTCGACGACGTTCTCAAAGAAGCGCAGGCGCTGGGCTACGCCGAAGCCGATCCGACTTTCGATATCGGCGGTTTCGATGCGGCACATAAGCTCGCTCTTCTGACGAGCCTCGCATTCGGAACGCGCGTCGCCTTCGAGCAAATCCATATCGAGGGCATTCAGTCGATCACGCAGGCCGATATCGAGGCAGCCGACAGCCTCGGCTACCGCATCAAGCTTCTGGGTGTCGCGATGGAAACCGATACCGGCATCGAGGCGCGCGTCTCCCCGGCACTCGTCTACAAGGACTCCGCGATCGCCGAGGTTTCCGGCGTGACGAATGCCGTAGCGATCGACGGCGACTTCTCGGGCAACATTCTTCTCGTCGGCCCGGGCGCTGGCGCGAAGCCGACGGCCTCCGCGGTTGCCGGCGACATTCTCGATATCGCCCGCGGCCTGATCCTGCCGCCATTCCTGATACCGGCAGCCAAGCTCAAGGCCCACAAGCGCGCCAAGCTCGACCGTCATTACGGCTCGTATTACGTCCGCCTCGCGCTCTACGACAAGCCCGGCGCCATGGCCAATGTCGCAAAGCGTATGGGCGATCAGGACATCTCGCTTGAAAGCATCGTGCAGCACCGGCCGCAGACGCTGCACGCGCCCCGTCCGAGCGGCCGTATTCAGAAAAACAAGGATCAGCCGGTCATCATCATCACGCATGAGACGACCGAAGAAGCCATGCGTAGGGCGCTCGAAACCATAGAGAAAGACGGCAACGTCACCGAGCGCCCGCAGATGATACGAATCGAAGAACTTTGACAAAAACCTTTGGCACCGCGGAAGGACATGGATGATGAGCAGGGCTGAACAGGCGAGTGGCTCGCACGGACCGGGCCTCGATCGAATTTTGGTTCTCGAACTCGCCCGCGTCACGGAAGCCGCGGCGATCGCAGCGGCCTATCTGGTCGGGCGCGGCAACGAGAAGGCGGCCGACAAGGCGGCCGTCGACGCCATGCGCCGCGAACTTGGCCGCGTCGAAATCCGCGGCACCGTCGTCATCGGCGAAGGCGAGATGGACGAAGCGCCGATGCTCTACATCGGCGAAAAGGTCGGCACCGGCGAGGGACCGGAAGTCGATATTGCCGTCGATCCGCTCGAAGGCACGACGATCTGCGCCAAGGCCATGCCGAATGCGCTCGCCGTTCTTGCCATCTCGGAGAAGGGCGGCCTGCTGCATGCGCCCGATATGTACATGAACAAGATCGCTGTCGGACCCGGCTATCCCGCCGGCATCGTCGATCTCGACGCGACCCCCGCAGAAAATCTCAAATCGCTCGCCAAAGCCAAGGGCGTGCCGATCAATGAAATCATGGCCTGCATTCTCGATCGTCCGCGACACGCCGAGCTGATCCGCGCCGTCCGCGAAGCCGGCGCCGGCGTTCAGCTTATTCCCGACGGCGACATCGCCGGCGTCATCTGGACGACCGATCCCAAGGAAACCGGCATCGACATCTACATGGGTTCGGGTGGCGCGCCCGAGGGCGTCCTCGCGGCCGCGGCGCTCCGCTGCATCGGCGGCCAGATCCAGGGCCGCCTGATGCCGATGAAAGACGAAGAGCGCGAGCGCGCCGAGAAGATGGGCATTTCCGACATCAAGCGTAAGTTCAACCTCGAGGACATGGCCTCTGCCGACGTCGTATTCTCGGCCACGGGCGTCACCGACGGCTCGCTGTTGAAAGGGGTCCGGATCAGCGGCGATTTCGCCGAGACCGAGACCGTTGTCATGCGTTCCAAGACCGGCACCGTCCGTCGCATCAAATCGAAGGTTCGCAACGTCGGCAGCCGCTTCATGTGATCTGGCGCGGTATCGTCCATTGTGGGGACAACCCGACCGGACGCCGCCTGAAGGCCCGAATCGACCTACAACTTGAGATCTGATGAAGGTCGAAGAGTGCGGGGGAGCGATTGCGTACGAATCTCGCGGCAGTTGACGTCGAGGCCGACGCCGAGCGCGCGTTTCTGGGCGTCACAAAAAGTGCCCGCGGTTACGCGTGGCGTGAGCGCTTGCCGTCTCACCTGAAGCCGATCGCGACGGCGATCAGTCAGCGCTACGGCTTGCCCGACCTCATGGGCCGGGTACTGGCTGCTCGCGGCATCGGGCTTGACTCCGTCGCGACCTTTCTCGACCCGACCCTCAAAGCGCTGATGCCCGACCCGAGCACGCTGCGCGATATGGACAAAGCCGCTGCGCGGCTGGCCGACGCAATCCACGCGAAGCAGAATGTTGCGGTCTTCGGCGACTACGACGTCGACGGCGCCTGCTCGTCGGCGCTGATGAAGCGCTTCCTCGAATTCCATGACACGCCGGCGCGCATCTACATCCCGGATCGCCTGTTCGAAGGCTACGGTCCGAACACCGCTGCCATCGAAGCCCTCGTCAACGAAGGCGCCAAGCTGATCGTCACGGTCGACTGCGGCACGACCAGCCATGAGCCCCTGGCGGCCGCGCGCAAGCTCGGCGCCGACGTCGTCGTCATTGACCACCATCAGGCCGACGAGCGCCTCCCGGACGTCAACGCGATCGTCAATCCCAATCGCCAGGACGACATTTCAGGGCAGGGGATGCTGTGCGCAGCCGGCGTCGTCTTTCTCGTGCTCGTCGCCACCACGCGCGAGCTTCGCCGCCGCGGCCATTACAGCAATTCGCGCGAGCCCGACCTGTTGTCGCTTCTCGATATGGTCGCGCTCGCGACGGTTGCTGACGTCGTGCCGCTGATTGGTCTCAACCGCGCCTATGTGAAGAAAGGCCTCGCGGTCATGCGCGCGCGCGAGAATGTCGGCCTGACGGCGCTCGCCGATGCCGCCGCGTTGAGCGTCGCGCCGACGCCCTATCATTTGGGCTTTATTCTTGGGCCGCGCATCAACGCCGGCGGCCGCATCGGCAATGCCGCGCTTGGCGCCACGCTGCTATCGACGTCCGATCCGGTCGAAGCGCAACGCATCGCCGAACTGCTCAATCGCCTCAACAAGGAACGCAAGGACATCGAGACGCTCGTTCTCGAAGAGGCGATGGC
>JBEVLH010000359.1:0-9730 GCA_040509255.1 Hyphomicrobium sp.
CCTAAAGAGCGGGATGCAACAGCGCCAAAGCCTGTCGCCGCGTTGGATGCGGAATATCTCGCCAAACTTGCGCATGAACTCAAGACGCCGCTGACAGCCATCGCTGCAGCTTCCGAGATCATGCGTGACGAGCGCCTCGGCGAAATGAAGAATGCGCGATATCTAAGCTACGCCGCCGACATTCATGAAAGCGCAACGCACGCGCTCGATCTCATTATGTCGTTGCTGGCTGATCGCGCGAAGCCGGCGGTGTCGGTATCAAGGTTGATCGCGCTCGATCTCAACGCCATCGTCGAGCGCACGGTGTCGAGCATGCAGGCGTTGGCGCAATCGTGCGAACTGACGCTGTCGTTCGAGACCGAGGGAACCCGTCCGCATGTCGTCGCCAATCCGACGGCGCTGCGTCAGATCCTGCTCAATCTTCTTACCAACGCGATCAAGTTCACGCCGCGCGGCGGCAGCGTCCACGTCACCACCGGACATATCGACGACGGACGGGTCTTTCTGATCGTGCGCGATACCGGATGCGGCATGACCCGTTCCGGAGTTGCGGCTGGCAGTCCTGCGCTATTGGGGGACCGGCAACCCGCGTGGGCGCACAGCAACGGCATCGGATTGCCGCTCGTCGAGACCCTCGTTCGGGACATGGGCGCCGAGATCGAAATCGAAAGCGCGCCGCTGCAGGGCACGTCCGCGACCATCGTGTTTGCGGACTTCACGCGGCGCTTCACATGACGCGACGAGCCGATGACGGCGTCCGCATAGCCAGTTGAAAATTATAAAAATTCTAATGTACTCGGCCCGACTTAGAAATGGTTGACCGGGCTATGGTCGTCGCGTTAGCTCACCCTCACGACGTCATCGCGACGTCATGCGTCAGCACGTGACGCCAACCGATACCGAGGCCTTGAACCTCGATTATTGGAGCAGACAATGAGGCCCACATTCCGCGCGTTCGACAGCGCATTTCATCGATTCATCCACGATCAGGCCCGCCTCAACGCTATGGGCGCGCGCCTTTCGGCGGAGGCCTCGCACAATGGCTAACCCGTCATCGAATTCTTCCATCGGTCATTCAGCGCGCTCTGCCAAGATCGTCCCGTTGCCGGCGCGTGCGCCTGAACGGCTTGTCGCCGTCGGCTTCCGTTGCTGGCTTGCCGGGTTGTCGACCGGCGATATCAAATGCTGGGAAGATGCGTGGAACACGTTTTCCGGCATGCTGGGACCGGAAGCGGCCAAGACGTTGCTTCTCGATCTCTCGAAGTTCGTTCGTGCCGTGAAAGCCAATGCGCAGCGCGACATCGAGATCTCGCCCGCCGGATGCCGGAGCTTCTGTCGCGATGAATGTCTTGCGATCTCGATCATCGCGGCGTGTCAGCATGACGAGCGTCAAGCGCTGACAGCGTCGGCCGCGGCCCTCATCGGCTCGGAAGATATCGGCGATACGCTGAACGGCGCGCAGGCGCTGGCGGCGACGCTGCGCAAGACCAATCAGTTGCTGTGCGCGGATTCCGTTTGCCCGGCAACATGCGCGCTTCGTGCGCAGCGCCGGCGGCTGATGTAGCACTACGCCGTTACGATTTGTCGAGACAGGCCTGGATGCGGTCGGCGGCGTGGGTCCGTTCGTCGGGCGCGAGGTGCAGGCCCGTCTTGGTTCGCCGCCAGAGGACGTCGTCGGCGGTTTGCGCCCACTCTTCTGATTTAAGATATGAGACTTCGCGGGCGGTAAGGCCAGCGCCGAAGTCGTCGCCAAGGTCGGTCTCTGAACGGGCGCCTTCGATGATGCTGCGTGCCCGCGTTCCATGACGTCGCGCGAGGCGGCGCAGGAACGCTCGATCAAAGTCCGCATGTTCGTGGGCGAAGCCAACGAACCAATCGTCGAACGATTGGCCGCCGAGGTCGCCACCCGGAAGCGGGCGTGTTGCGGTCGTTCCCGAAGCCATTTGCGGAAAATATGATTGCAGCGTTTTCATCGCTGCCTCGGCGAGCTTGCGGTAGGTGGTGATCTTGCCGCCGATGACGTGAAGGATTGGAGCGCCATGGGTTGCGTCGAGTTCTAAGCGGTAATCGCGGCTGACGGCGGATGCGTTTTGGCGGCTGTCAGCGTCGTCGTCGAGGGGCCGGACGCCCGCGAAGCTCCAGCAGATATCGGCACGCGTTGGCGGGATTCGAAAAAAGCGGGCGGCGGCGTCGAGGAGATAGTTTTCTTCGTCAGGCGATGGTTCGATTCCACGTGGATCGCCTGAAAGGTTTTCTTCCGTCGTCCCGATGAGCGTGAAGCGGTCTTCAAACGGCAACGCGAAGACGACGCGGCCGTCGCTATTCTGAAACGTGTAGGCGTCGTCGGCGCCGGCGATGCGAGGGACCACGATGTGGCTGCCTTTGACGAGGCGAACGGCAACCGAAGTTCGCTGTTGCGGACCTGATGCCAGCTGCGCAACGTCAGCGACCCACGGGCCGGCGGCGTTGACGACGGCGCGGGCGACGCGTCGCCGCGAACCATCGCCGAGCGTCGCGACCCAAAGACCGTTTTCAATCGTCAATGCGGTCACAGGTGCGCGCGTTCGAACTTCGGCCCCGGCCTCGCGGGCCGCGATGGCGTTGAGGACGACAAGCCGGGCATCGTCGACTGTGCAATCCCAATAGCTGAACCCTCGCGTCAAACCTGGTGCCAGGGGCTGCCCCGTCGCATCGTTGCGGAGATCGAGGGCGCGGGACCTGCCGAGGGTTTTGCGTGCCGACAAGTGATCATAAAGAAAGAGTCCGGCGCGCATCAGCAGACCGGATCGCATGCCGGCGACTTCTGGAAGAACGAAGCGCAGCGGGCGGACGATGTGCGGCGCCTTGGCGAGGAGGACTTCGCGTTCGGCAAGCGCCTCACGTACGAGGCGAAACTCGAGATGCTCGAGATAACGAAGACCGCCATGGATGAGTTTTGAACTTGCCGACGACGTTGCGCCCGCAAGATCGGCGGCGTCGGCAAGGAGCACGGTGAGCCCTCGCGTGGCCGCATCTGCTGCGATGCCGACGCCATTGATGCCGCCGCCGATGACCAGCAGGTCGTAGACTTCGTCGGCCATCAAAAGGCTGCTCCGCGACGTTGGCTGCGGGCGGACTCTAGGCGACTCGCAGCCGGCTGCGAAGGATCAGGCGTAATTGGTCCGCTCAGCCTTCTTGCTTCGGAAAAGAAGGCTGAACGCAAGCCCGGCGATGAGGCCGGCGGGCACGGCCACGAGCGTGATGGCGGCCGGCTTGAGGCCGCCCCAATTCGCAATGGTGGAGACATGCTTGGCAAGGGCGGCGCGGGCCGCAATCTGTGCTTCGGGCGTGGTGGCAGATGCGAGCGCGCTTTGCAATTCGGCAAAGCGCTTCGCTGCCTGCGGGGGGGCGTCAGAGAAATTCCCGGTCAAGCTGAACAATTCGATCGGCCAGAAATGGACGCCGAGGAGATATGCGACGGTAATCAGCGAACCGATACTCATGGCGGCAATGGCGCCGGCGCTATTCATGTGCCGCCAATGCAGACCCAGCACAAGCGCGGGAAAGAGACCGGCGGCCAGGACGGCAAAGCCGTCGGCGGCGAGCAATCCGGTTCCGATGCTTGCCAAACACGCCACGAGCCCGCCGGCGATGATCAAGCCCCCGGCCGCCGTCGCCGAGCGGAAATCAAGATCGGACGACTGACCGACGCCGTCCAGGCGAACCTCGGTATCGGCGCCGACAATGCCCGCAACAAAGGCATTGCCGACGAGCACGGACGCCAGCACGATCGCGAGCATCAGCGGATACTGGAGCCAGGGATCGAGCCCCGAAATTTTTGGGGCGGCGACCACGAAACCGTCGGTGGTGAAGGCGACATCCTGAAGCCGCAGGAAGCCGCGCTGGCCGGAAATTTTCTGGCAGGAGGCCGCAAGATCGGCTGGGTCTCCTGAATTGCGATCACAGATCTTCACCCATCCGAGAGCGCTCGCGTCCGCGAACGATTGCGGGATGGCGGCGATCTCGATGCCTTTCGACATCGTCCGCTCAAAGCCGATGCGGCTGTAAACGGCGAGGGGCGGAAGGCTGGCGATGAGAATGGCGACTGCCACGAGGGCGGCCGCTGTGCGCTTCACGGCGGCTCCGGGAGCAACGGCCGACTGGGAGATGTGGCGGCCGAGGAGATGTGGCGCAGCGACGATGCCGAGCGCGACTGCCAAGAGGAGGCCCGCGAAATTCCGCATAGACAACTGCAGGAACGGCGATGCCATCGGCGTCAGGGATTCGACGTTCGACAGCCGGTTTATGATCAGGTTCTGGTTCAGGGCGGCATGGCTTTGCAGCGCGGTCCCGAGCGTCCAGTGGGGCATGGGCGAGCCGCCTTCGTAAAGCGCGAACCCAACAAGCGTCGTGAGCAGGCCGCCGCAGACCGCGATAAATCCGAGCCCACTCAATTTTGTCTTAGAGACGAGCGTAGCGGTGAGCCAGATCACGGTGATCGCGAGTGTCAGCACCAGAATGGCCTGCGGTAACGCGAGCCCTGACAGGCTTTGAAGTGCGAGCGAGCCGGCACGGATGTCTGCCGCGAGCAGCAAGCCAGTGCCGGCGAATGCGATAAGGAAAGCGAACCGACGCGCGAGGCTGCCGCCGTAGCGCATCGCGAAGAAGCCGCTGATCGATTGCACCGGATAAAGGACAAAGCGCGGGGCTATGAGGATCGCCAGCAACGCGACACCGGCGACCATGCCAAGCGGCAACGCCAAGCCGTCGTAGCCGATCGCTGCGATATAGCCCGTGAATCCCAAGAGTGCCGCCGCCCCGACGATCTCGCCAGCGAACACGAGTGCGGGGCCGATGCTTTCACGCGGCGACGTTCCTCCCGAGCGTTGTGCGTAGACGATGACGAGCGCGACGAGGCCGAGGATCGCGCCTTGTGCGGCGATCCAAAAGCCCAACGGGAAGCCGCCGAAGTGAAAAATATTGAGCGTTAGCGCGGAAAGCGGGAGAGCGACCGCCAAAATCAGCCAAACGAGAAGGCTTGCGATTAAAAGGCGACCTGATGGTCGGCTTGCCCCTGCTATATCCCCCAATGCCATTCTCGACCTCTTATCGTCCCCCACGTCGTAACGCGGGCTATTGGCGTCAGAAACGCGTTCCGATCAAGGCGACGAGTATTACGGCTGAGCGGCCTGCGATAAGCGAACAATAGACTGCGGGAGAGGCGATATCGGTGGATGGCACGCCTTGCGCCGAAGCGCTTTTAGGAGACCATCCCTTAAAATTGGAATGGGGTGGCTCGCCAACGAGCCACCCCAATAGTTTCGTCCCTAGACTTGGACCTTTATTCGTTTTTTATCCCTGCGACCGGTCCCGGCCATCGCAAGTCGCGGCAACATGTACCATTGTGACTTCTGCGTCAAGTCACCGCGCGACATAAATAATTTCGGTTTTGTGACTGCCTAAGTGATGGTCAATTTTGTTTCGGACGAGGATATGGCAAGTGGCGCGTAATTAATCGTGGCGCATATTCAGGCAGGCGTATCGGCTTAACGCGCCAGTGTCGCAAGTATGCTAAAACCCGATGAAACGGGATTGGATAGCGGATTGGACGTCGTGTCATCGGGCAAGCGTATTCTTCTGATCATCGGCGGCGGAATTGCTGCTTACAAATGCCTGGAGCTCATCCGTCGGCTTAAGGAGCGCGGCCATGGCGTGCGCGCCGTGATGACCAAGGCCGCGCATCACTTCGTAACGCCGCTGTCGGTCGGGGCTTTGACCAACGAGCGCGTCCTCACCGATCTCTTCGACCTCGATGATGAGCGTGAGATTGGTCATATCCGGCTCGCTCGCGATAACGATCTGATTGTGGTCGCGCCGGCGACGGCCGACCTCATCGCGCGGATGGCAGGGGGCCAGGCCGACGATCTGGCGACGGCTGTGCTGCTCGCGAGCGACAAGCCTGTCCTCGTCGCGCCGGCAATGAATCCGGCCATGTGGCTCCATCCGGCGACGCGACGGAACGTGGCGCAGCTCAAGGCCGACGGCATCCAGTTCATCGGCCCGGCCATCGGTGAGATGGCGGAGCGCGGAGAGGCGGGTCCCGGGCGCCTCGTCGAGGTTCCGGAAATGGTCGCTGCAATCGAGCGCCGGCTCCGGCCCAAGGCAGAGCATAACGTTGCGCTTGCGGGGCGGCATGTCATCATTACGAGCGGTCCCACCCATGAGCCGATCGACCCGATTCGCTATCTGGCAAACCGGTCATCGGGAAAGCAGGGGTTCGAACTGGCCGCAGCAGCTCGCGAGCTTGGCGCGCGCGTGACGTTGATCACAGGGCCAGTGGCGCTGCTACCGCCTGACGGTGTCGACACGGTTCAGATCAAGACGGCTGCGGAAATGCTGGAGGCCGTCACGGCGGCGCTTCCCGCCGACATCGCAGTGTTTGCGGCGGCGGTCGCCGACTGGCGGGTTGAGTCACCGCAAGGCCAGAAGATCAAGAAAGCTGAGGGCCAGCGAGCACCGTCGCTGACCCTAACCGAAAACCCAGATATCCTCCGGGCCATCGCGAAGCCGGGGCCATCGCGCCCGCCTCTTGTCATCGGCTTTGCGGCCGAGACGCAGGATGTGCTCGAGTTCGGCAAGAAGAAGCTCAAATCAAAGGGCGCGGACTGGATCGTCGCTAACGATGTGTCGCCGGTGTCGGGCGTCATGGGTGGCGAAAACAATACCGTGCACGTCATTACTGCAGGCGGCATCGAAAGCTGGCCTGAAATGAGCAAAGCCAAAGTAGCCCGCAAGATCATGGAACGCGCTGCCGAGCAGCTTCACGGCAAGCGGACCGCCGCGGAATGAAGGTGAAGGTCAAGGTCAAGCGGCTGCCGCACGCGGAAGGTCTGGCGCTTCCCAGTTATCAGACTACTGACGCCGCGGGATTCGATCTCGTCGCTGCCCTGGCGACGGATGCGGCTGTCTCGATTTCCGCGGGCGCCCGAGCGCTCATTCCGACGGGCTTGATTTTCGAGGTTCCGAAAAAGTTCGAGGCCCAGGTGCGGCCTCGATCGGGGCTCGCGATCAAGCACGGTGTCACGGTGCTCAATAGCCCCGGCACCATCGACGCCGATTACCGGGGCGAAGTTGCAGTCATCCTGATCAATCTCGGGACTGAAACGTTCGTAGTGTCGCGAGGTGATCGCATTGCACAGATGATCATCGCTCCGGTCGCGCGCGCGGTGTTGAAAGAACGCAAAGCGCTCTCGACGACAAAAAGGGGCACTGGAGGTTTCGGCTCGACGGGCATCGGCGAGACGCAATCCCAAGCAAAAACAACAAACAAGAAATCGGTCGGCCCCGCGACGCGACAAACGCAGTTCAAATCTCGTACCAGCAAGGCCGCCAAGCGAGGTTAAGCAAAAAATATGCAATGCTTATGGGCTTCTACGCTCTTCTCATCGGCTCTTGAGGGTCGTACTCGAACCTGCGAGAAACAACCCCACATCTAGTCCGCACGTACAAGTTCGTGAGCGCATTCACCGCCGGCAAACCGAGATAGGGCCATGACACAGACGCTTGAGATCAAGACACTCGAAGCCACGAAGAGCTGGGGACGCGGCCGCGTCTACGACAGCATCACCGAGACCATCGGCCATACGCCGCTGGTGCGACTCTCAAAGATAGCGGCAGCGGCGCATGTCAACGCCAATATTCTCTTGAAACTCGAGTTCTTCAATCCGTTGTCGTCGGTGAAGGATCGTATCGGCGTTGCCATGATCGACGCCCTCGAAGCGGAAGGCCGGATCAAGCCAGGCAAGACAGTGCTTGTCGAGCCGACCTCCGGCAACACCGGCATCGGCCTTGCGTTCGTGGCTGCCGCGCGCGGGTATCGATTGATACTGGTCATGCCCGAGACCATGTCGATCGAACGCAGAAAAATTCTGGCGCATCTCGGCGCTGAACTCGAACTGACGCCGGGGCCGGGTGGAATGCCGGTGGCAGTCGCGCGTGCAGAGGAACTGGCAAAGACGCTGCCGGACGCAGTCATTCCGGGGCAGTTCGACAATCCGGCAAATCCTCTCGTGCACGAAAAGACGACTGCAGAAGAAATCTACAACGATACCAAGGGCAAGGTCGATGCGCTCGTCATCGGTGTCGGCACTGGCGGAACATTGACGGGTGTAGGTCGCACCTTGAAGAAGCGCATCCCGGGGCTCAAGATCTTCGCGGTTGAACCGTCGACGAGCGCCATACTGTCCGGGCAGCCGCGCGGACCGCACAAGATTCAGGGCATCGGCGCCGGTTTCATTCCGAGCATCCTTGATAAGAGCCTGATCGACGAAGTCGTGACGGTTTCCAGCGATACGGCCTTCGAAGTGTCGCGTACCGTTGCCAAGGTCGAGGGCATTCCGGGCGGCATTTCGACGGGCGCCAATGTCGCCGCCGCGATCACGGTTGCGCAAAAGCCCGAATTTGCCGGCAAGACGATTGTGACGTTTGCGCCGTCATCTGCCGAGCGCTATTTCTCGAGCGAGCTGTTCATCGATCCGCAGCCGAAGAGCTAACGCCGCAAGAGGTTCACATGCCGACACTCACAGGAGACGAGGTGCAGCGCTACAAGCGCCATCTCGTTCTGCGAGATGTCGGTGCGCCGGGGCAGCAAAAGCTCAAGGGCGCCCGGGTTCTCGTGATCGGGGCCGGCGGACTTGGTTCGCCGGTCCTTACTTACCTCGCCGCTGCCGGGGTCGGCACGATTGGCATCGTCGACGACGATCTCGTCTCGATCGATAATCTTCAGCGCCAAATCGTGCATCGGACGGAAGACGCGGGGCGCGCGAAAGTCGAAAGCGCCCGGGATAGCATTCTGCGGATCAATCCGCTTATCGCTGTTGAAGCGCATGTCGAGCGCATCGACGCCGGCAATGCGATGTCGTTGATCTCGCGCTACGACATCGTTGCCGACGGCTCGGATAATTTCGCGACGCGCTATCTGGTTTCGGATGCCTGCTATTTCGCGAAGCGTCCGCTCGTCTACGCGGCGCTTGGATCCTTCGACGGATATATCTCGACGTTCAAGCCACACGAGAAGGATGCCGAGGGCCAGCCTTATCCGACGCTGCGTTGTCTGTTTCCGGAAGCGCCGCCCGCAGGTCTTGTCGCAAATTGCGAGGAAGTCGGCGTGCTTGGGCCGGTCGCCGGTGTCGTCGGAACGATACAGGCAACGGAAGTCGTCAAGGAAATCCTCGGGCTCGGCGAAACCATGGCCGGACGGCTGCTCATTTACGACGCGCTCGCGACCCGGTTCGAGATCGTCAAAATAAGCTGGGATCCCGACAACCCTCTTTCGGGGAGAAGCCCTACTATTATTGATCTCGCCTCTCACCGGGGAACCCAAGATCCGGCTTGTGCCGCCGAATGAAGCTGTCACGAAAGTGAGCGGATCGACGGCAATTCATCACCTGTGGTGATGCACCATCGTTCGCCTTGCCCAACGAGCTGGTCGATCGTGAGAAGCGCTTTCAAGACTTGAGGTCGTTCCGGTGCGTCCTCTGGTGCAAAATATCGTCTTCCTCATCGTCGAGCTGCTGCGGGTGCCGCTCGATCTTCTGATGGGCACGAAGCGACGCGTCTATGTGCTCTCGCGCACCGTAGCCGCCCCGAAAGAAATTTCCTGGGCCGTCATCTCGGCGAACAAGATCAAGCTTGAAGGCTCGCCGCCGATGGAACTCGATACCGATCCCGATCCATCGCGGCCGGGCGTTTT
>JBEVLH010000360.1:0-3376 GCA_040509255.1 Hyphomicrobium sp.
GGCCCTCCCTGCGCAATGGCTTACGGCTTATACGCGCTCTCCTCGGGGACCGGCTCTGTTGCCCCCGTCGCCCGCGATGCGTCAAGACGCATCGCGACCTTGACACCAGCACCGGGATGTCAGGACCACACGACTTCGCCGTCCGTGCGTGCGCCGGTCGTCCGCCGTCGCTCACACGTCCATCGCATCCCGCCTCTACGTATCGTGACGACGCGTACGCCCCTGTTCGATGAGGCGGGATGACGAGTTAATAACATCATTTCGGTAAAAACGA
Source organism: Hyphomicrobium sp. (assembly GCA_040509255.1). Classification (GTDB taxonomy): domain Bacteria; phylum Pseudomonadota; class Alphaproteobacteria; order Rhizobiales; family Hyphomicrobiaceae; genus Hyphomicrobium_B. Next base: position 275 of record JBEVLH010000360.1, read on the forward strand.
AACATATTTTTTTGCGAAAAGGGCCGACTTGACCGAACCGCATTGAAAATGCGGACGAATTCCGTGGTTTGGCGCGAGCAGGTTTCCGTTCAAGGCACCGGTATGGCGGGACCACGGTCACTGCCACGGCATCGAAGTGCATCGGAAAGCCAATGGCGGCGATCGGCTCAGATCACTGCGGACGATGATCGTCCAGCGCGAACATGGGCTGATGTCCCCCATTGCCCGCAGTCCACACATCGGCCACGAGCCTCGCCTTCAGGAAGTCGATCAATGCACGCAACGAAGCCAGATTCTGCCGGCGGCTCGGGTAATACAGGAAAAAACCATCAGAGGGAGGCATGTGCGTCTCCAGCAAGGGAACCAACTGCCCCGACGCGATCAGGGGAGCGGCAAACTCCCGCAGGGAGTAAAGCACGCCGACGCCATCGACGGCGCCGCTCAGCAGGAGGGCGGGATCGGTGGAGATCAGCGAACCATCGACCGTCAGCTCTCGAATCTCGCCTTCGACGTTGAACCGCCACGGCAGAAACGCACGATTTGGAAAGCGCAATCTGATGCAGTTGTGGTTCGATAGATCACTCGGCTTGTTCGGACGCGGGTTCTTTGCCAAATAAGCAGGCGCCGCGGTCACCGTTGATCGGAGAGGGCCGGATATGCGCGTCGCGATCAGATCGCGCGCCTGCGGCTCCCCGATACGAATTCCCGCATCATACTGATCGGCGACGATGTCGATCAGCGTCGGATCCACCGTCACCTCAACCTTGATCTCCGGGTAGAGCTTGAAGAACGCGGGGAGCAAGGGCGCCAACACAAAAGACGCAGCTGGCGGCGAGACATTCAGACGCAACCGTCCAGTCGGACGATCCCGGAATAGATTGGCCTCATCGACCGCAGATTCGATTCCGTCGAACAGCGGTCGAAGCCGCACGAGCATCTGCTCCCCGGCCTCGGTCGGCGACACGCTGCGCGTCGAGCGGTTCAGAAGCCGAACGCCAAGCCTCTCCTCGAGACTGCGAATGCTCAGACTGAGCGAACTCGTAGAAAGACCCAGCTGTGCCGCCGCCTTCGTAAAGCTGCGATGCTCCGCAACGGCAAGGAGAGCGCTCAGCTCAGCGAAGCGCGTTTGACGCATTGTTTAATCCGATCAAAAGACCCTTTGAGAAAATAGTGAGTAAACCTGTCGGGCGCCAGAGGCCATAGAAGGCGGCGCAGGCACGACGTACTGAACGGGCAGCTGATAGCCGTTCACGATCATCGATCCGCACGCGCGCTCGCGGTCGAAAGGAACGTCTCATTCCCCCTTCCCGCCGCCGCTTTGAAACGTGTGAACCGTCCTGCATTCACACGAAATGACGGATGTAAAGGCAAGCTCCGGATGCATGACGAATTTGACGTGGTGGTGGTCGGCGGCGGCCCCGTCGGCCTCTGGGTCGCCTGCGAGCTCGCGCTGGCCAAGATAAAGGTGGTCGTGCTCGAACGACGTGTGAATGTGGTGGATCAGTCCCGCGCGCTCGCCATTCAAGGTAGAACGATCGAAGTATTTGCGATGCGCGGGCTTGCCGATCGCCTTCTTACCAAGGGGCGTACGATCTCAAAGGGTCATTTCGGAGGCCTTGGAACGCCGTTGGACTTCTCGCCGTTCGACACGCGCTTCCCGATCACGCTTCTGCTACCTCAAGCGACAACGGAGGCTGTTCTGGAAGCGCGAGCGCTCGAATTGGGCGTGGACATCAGGCGGGGTCACCTCGTCGTGAGCACGACATCCTTTGCGGATTGCGTCATCGTCGAAGGACTAAAGTCCGAGACGCCGTTTCGATGTTCGTCACGCTATGTCGTGGGAGCCGACGGTGCGCAAAGCCTCATCCGACGAGAGGCGGGCATTGGCTTCGTCGGTCATCCGGCGCGAAATGCCTTCCTGCTGGCAGAGGCCGTGCTGGAGGCGCCGCCCGGACAATCGCTGGTCACGATCGTCAATGAGAAAGGCGCGTTGCTTGTGGCGCCGCGCGGAGACCACGTGCATCACAGGATCGTCGTCAACGCCACGCTGGATCGGTCGCCCTCCGAGCCCGTGTCGTTCGACGAGATCAAGGCGGCGGCAGTCCGTATTGCCGGAACGGACTATCGTCCGCGCGACCCAATCTGGCTTACGCGTTTCACGGATGAGACCCGACTAGCGGAGCACTACCGCAGAGGACGCATCTTTCTGGCAGGAGACGCAGCTCACATTCACGCGCCGATGGGCGGACAAGGGCTGAACGTCGGAATTCAGGATGCAATGAACCTTGGCTGGAAGCTGGCGAACGTCCTGCATGGCGCTGCGTCCGACTCGTTGTTGGGCACCTACGAGCGTGAGCGTTGGAAGGTCGGCGAGATGTTACGACGTAACACACTGGCGCAAGTAGCGCTCTTCTGCAACTTCGACCCTGCGGCACTCGCCATGCGAAGCTTGTTCGAGGATCTGTTACGCATGGACGAAATCAATCGCCTGCTGGCTGCCCAGGGGTCAGGATACAGTGTGGCTTACGCCGAGCCGCTTTATGCGCCGGAGCCGGGGTGGCAACACCGTGACGGCATCAGCGGCAATCGCGTCCCCGACCTGGACCTGCTGCTGGAAGACGGATCTCGGGCCGCGCTTTACGGCTTCATGAATGACGGAAGCTGGTTAAACCTGCACCGCGCACCTGAAAGCGGGAAGCCAGCGGGTGCGATGCCTCTCAAACATATTAGGCTGGCCGCCGAAGGAAACCATGAGCTCCTCGGCAACCTCAGTTCCGTGCTGGTGCGTCCCGATGGCTATATCGGGCACGTCAAAATGAAAGAGGCCGACGGTCTTGACCACTTGTGACGACCGAGTCGGGCACGACTGGACGGCTGGTCGGCGCCATCACCATGGTTGAATCAGGCGGCCCTCCGTCATGCGAGCACAGTCGTTACCGGCAGAACATACGCCAATCAGCGCATTGTAACGGTCCATTAGAAATTATTTGGCAAGGAAGTCGCTCGTGTAAATTGTGGTGCCATGGGATGCTTCAGCAAGCTGTGCGATCGGGCTCCTGGCTCACGCCCGCACGCGTTCGCGGCTACAGCCTGATCATCCTC
>JBEVLH010000361.1:0-6434 GCA_040509255.1 Hyphomicrobium sp.
ACGGACTGACGGATGAAGAAATCCCTCGCCTCGCAACTATCGCGAAGGCGATCTCGGATACCGAGCGCCGCGCCATGGCGGCCGAACGCGAGACGACCGACCGGCTGATCGCCGCTCACCTGGCTGACCGCATTGGCGTGACGTTCCCCGCCCGCATAGCCGGCGTGACGCGTTCGGGACTTTTCGTTCGCCTAAAAGATACCGGAGCCGACGGCTACATACCGATCTCGAGCCTCGGCAATGACTACTATCACCACATCGAAGCCTCCCACGCCCTTGTCGGCGCCCGATCGGGCGCAGGCTACAGGCTCGGCGACACCGTCGAGGTCCGCTTGCTCGAAGCCATCCCGTCGGCCGGCGCGCTTCGGTTCGAGATGCTGACGGAGCCGTCGCGCGGCGATTTCGGGCGCGGCAACCCTCCGCGCCGAAATGCACCTTCGGGCAAAAAGAAGTTCGGCAAATTTCGCGGCCCGCGTCGGTAACACGGCAGATTGAAGCGTCTGCCTTGACCTTCGCGGAGAGAGAGACCATCACCACTCCATGGGAAATGCAGCCGAAAAATTGACCGTTCCCGACGACGGCTCACCACGCAATGTTTGGCAATCGATCGCGCGCGGCTGGCGGGAACAGTGCCCGAGCTGCGGCATCGGCCGAATGTACGCCAAATACCTCAAGGTCAATGACACCTGCCCGCATTGCGCGACGGAACTGTTTCACCAACGCGCCGACGATGCCCCGCCCTATTTCGTCATGACCATCACGGCGCATATTGTCGTTGGCGGCATTATCATTCTCGAACGGCTCTACTCGCCACCGACCTGGGTTCAACTCGCTATCTGGATGCCGACACTTGTGATCTTGAGCCTTCTCCTGCTTCCGCGGGTGAAGGGCGCTCTCATCGGGTATCAATGGGCCCTTCGGATGCATGGCTTCGGTGACCCAAGCCTCGATGAGCCGGAAGAGCTGCCGCCCTCATCCCCCGAAACGGCGACCTGACGCGTGGGCGCGATGTCTGACGCTCCGACCAGCGATCAGTCGGCCGACATCCCGATCCGCGACGCCGCCTGCCTGCTTGTTGCCGACATGACAGCGCCCGAACCCCGATTGCTCATGGGACGACGGCACGCGGATCAGGTCTTTTTGCCGGGCAAATGGGTCTTTCCAGGTGGCCGCGTCGAGGACGAAGACCGAGCCTTCGCAGAAACATTTGCGGGTCCATTTGCGCCAGACGGCCTGGCCCGCGAAATCAAGCCATTCGCCCTGGCCGGCATTCGCGAGCTGTTCGAGGAAACCGGACTGCTCATCGGGCGCGCCACCCCAATCCCAAATCCCGGCCGGGTCTGGCAGACATTTGCCGCGTCGGGACAGTCGCCGGCGGCGGCCCATCTCTTCCCGCTCGCGCGCGCGATCACACCCCCAGGGCGCGTTCGGCGCTACGACACTTGGTTCTTCTTCGTGAACGCGGAGGCCCTGTCGCCTGACATCTCGCCACCCGATGGTGAACTTCTGGACCTCGGCTGGTTCACTGCGGCAGAAGCAGACACTCTTGATCTTGCGAGCATTACTCGGCTTGTCCTCGAAGACGCCGCCGCGGCCTTTCGGGATGCACCAACGTTCACCGGTGGCGGCGAGCAGTTACCATTCTACTATTCCGACGGCTCGGCCTTCCGTCGCGATCTGATATCGTGTAAAGTCGCACCTCCGATGCCTTGACATGGCAAAGTTGGCGCGTATGTTGCGCGCTCCCTGGCCAAGGTTTCTTGGCATCTTCACGTAAGGCCACGATCCATGGCAAAGCCCGTTACGCAGAAAATCAAATTATTGTCGTCTGCCGGCACCGGCTTCTTCTATGTCACCAAGAAGAACCCGCGCACGTCGACGGAAAAGCTTGTTTTCAAGAAATATGATCCCGTCGCGCGCAAGCACGTCGAATTTAAAGAAACAAAAATTAAATAAGGCCCGAACGCGGCTGTCGGACTAGCGTCGCATATCATCAGGGATGTTGGGAAGCGTTGGCCAAGTGATGTGGCCAGGGCTTAAAGCAAACTCGGCAGCGGGGTAAATCGTTCCGAGACAGCTTAGCCACCCTGGCCACGACCGGGCGAGGTTCAAAGAGGGCGTTGTTCCTCACCCAGCTTCGCGATCGACCCTCTGCAACCGTTCGAGGAGGCCACTCGTGTGGTCGCTCGGTTCGATCATACCCACTCTACCAGGCAATGCGGCGGGCCCGATAGCGCGGGATTTGCGATAGCCAACTCACGAAAACCACTCGCAATGCTGGCTTTGAATTACAAAATCCTGTTTATCCCCACTTTGTCGGGTAGATTGGTGCCAGAATACGATACGGAAAGCAACAACTGCTTTACTGTGTCGCGGATGCTACGATTCTGTCGAAGCGTCAAATCTCGCAAAACGCGATAGGTCTCGGAAAAACCTAGATAATTTGGGATATGCTCGAGCCCGCTGTTGCATCGGGCGGAGTTCGCAGCACACCGCATGGTGACGCAAGTCCGATTTACGCAGCGTCCGCAACCACCCGATTTCGACCGCGCCTTTTGGCCATGTAAAGCGCGCTGTCCGCTCGCTTGAACATTGTCTCTGGAGTATCGCTCGCAGTATCCAGCGTTCCAATACCGACACTCGCAGTGACCCGAACAGACTGCCCTTCGCCGATGATGAATTCGTCAGAGGCCACACACGCCCTCAGCCGCTCACCGACCTGATAAGCATGCGTGATGTCGGTATCCGGCATGACGATGACGAACTCCTCGCCACCGAGCCGGCACGCCAGATCGACCCCGCGCGTGTTCTGTCGAATCCGAAGCGAGAATTCCTTAAGAACCGCATCGCCGGCGTCATGCCCATAAGTATCGTTGACAGCCTTGAAGTGATCGATATCGGCAACGAGCATCGACAGATGCCGCCCCGTCCGACTCGCTTCGGAAACCAGCGTCCTCAGATGCCCTTCCATATATCGGCGATTGTGCAATCCCGTGAGGGAATCCGTAATCGACATCTCGACGCTCTCGGCAAGACGATGCCGGAGGAAATCGGAGTGGCGCTTCCGCTTGATCTGGGTTTTGACGCGCGCCAGGAGCTCATGGCGATCAATCGGACGCATCAGATAATCGTTAACGCCCATGTCGAGGCCGCGAAGCAGCCGCGCCTCGTCGCCCGGCTCGACCAACATGATAACCGGCAAATGGCGAGTTCGCTCCAGCGAGCGAACCTGCGAGCAGAGCCGCAGCCCATCGGCCTCCTGCAGCGAAAGACTGACGATCAGCAGATCGAAATTACCGTCGGCAAGCCGCGCGAGCGCAGTCTGCATATCGCGCTCGCTGTGGGCATCGTTGACCCGTGACAGAACCTCGATGAGGCGCGCAGCAGAACGCGGATGATCATCGACTAGAAGCACGCGCCCTGACCTCGACGAAAGCGCGTGCGCAAGCGAACCGTCGTCCGGGATTCCCATGTTTTTCCCGGTCGACGCCCGCATCATCATTTCGTCGTTCAGCATCTTCAACCGGGCGAGGTTTTTGACGCGCGTCACCAGCGCGATGTCGTCGACGGGCTTCGTCAGGAAATCGTCGGCACCACTTTCCAGTCCGAGGACTTTGTCCGCAGGCTGATCGAGCGCCGTCACCATCACGACCGGGATATGGTGCGTCAAGTGGCTGCCCTTGATGCGGCGGCAGGTTTCAAACCCGTCCATGCCCGGCATCATGACGTCGAGCAGGACGACATCCACGCTTTCGCGCTCCAGGATGTCGAGAGCCTGCTGGCCCCCATGCGCCACCAGCACGTCGAAATACTCAGCCTGAAGCCTCGCTTCCAAGAGCTTTACGTTGGCCAGGATGTCGTCGACGACAAGGACGCGGGCGGTCATTGGGGTGAATTCAGCAGGGGATTTATGGCCGCGAGGATCCGATGAACTTGCGGACGGTTTCGAGGAATGACGTCACCGAAATGGGTTTTGAGATATAGGCCTCGCAGCCCCCGGAGCGTATCCGCTCCTCATCGCCTTTCATCGCGAATGCCGTCACCGCAACTATGGGTATCTGCGAGAGAGTGTCGTCGTCCTTGAGCCATCTCGTCACCTCGAGTCCCGAGACCTCGGGCAGCTGAATGTCCATGAGAATGAGATCGGGCCGGTGCTTACGGGCAAGCTCGAGCGCCTCGAACCCGTTGCGTGTCTGGATCGTCTGGTAGCCGTGAGCCGACAACAGATCATTGAAGAGCTTCATATTGAGCTCGTTGTCTTCGACGATCAGTACCGATTGCGTGGCAGGCCGCTGATCCGGCACACGACGCTCGACGTTCGATCGCGTTTCCTGATACGTCATAGCAACCGCCCACTCTCCATCGCGGCCGTTGTGCACCGATTCTCGCCAGATCTGGCGCGCGACTTTGCCCTCGAAAGCCGTAACCAACAGTTAACGACCGCCGACGATAAGGTAAACGGATGTTCCGGCCGAAACCTCAACGCCTTACCGAAGATTGGGCCGAGACGTTAGCGTTGCGGGTGCTGGCATTTCTGCTCGCCGATCCAAAGCAGATTTCGCGTTTCCTGGCGCTGACGGGTTCGACACCCGACGAGCTGCGGACCGCAGGGTCGTCGCGCGAGCTTCAAATTGCAACGCTTGAATATCTGTTATCGGACGAAGGGTTGCTGCTGACGTTCTGTCAGGAAGCCGGCGTCGAACCCACGACCATCGCCCCGGCTCATCAACTGCTCGCGGGCCCGAGCGAGTTCTGATGTTTCAGTGAGCCGCCTTGGTCGAAGGGCACTTGCCTGGCTCAAGAAACGTCACTTCTTTGAGCTGGCCCTTGATCGAGAACTCGCCGTAATCGATCTTGAGATCGCTCGTCACGCCGTCCTCGAAATAGCGGAAAGACAATTCGTAGGATGGCGTCTGGTCTTGCTGGTCCTTCCCGGCTTCAAAATAGCTGATCGCCATCGGCCATGAGTCGATGTTCGCCAGCTGGTCGGCGCCCTTAAAATTGCCGGGCGAGGCTTTTGCCCCCGTTCCGTAATCTTTGCCGATGATGGTGTTGGTCAGATAGTATTTCTCACCCTTCTCCGACCCATCGTAGAGATTGGCAGTCACCATCTTCACGCCGCTCTTGGCAGCCTGAACCAGCGTCGAAGCGTGTTGCATGGGAAAATAGATATCGGTCGGAAGCGATACCCGCTTCTTGGCCGGCTTCACCAGATCGACGCCGACGACAGGCGTTGCGCCCTTGGAGCGCAGCGCATCGCCTTGGCTCGAGTCCGCCAGTTCATCGTTCTGGTACTGCGTCGAAGAAAACTTGAGCTTATCGGCGTCAGCCTCTTCCCAACTCGAATTCCTCAGATCGCTAACGGTCTCGACCCCATCCTGGTTCGTCATCACGGTGACGAAGCGCATGTTCTGCGTGAAGCCCTCACAGGACGACCCCTTGAGCTCGTAGACCATCCGCCCGGTAATACCCGTGACGCCTGAGCCCGCGGTAGAATCCCCCAGCGAAAGTTCATACACCGCGCGGTGCGGCGCAAACGGTGGAAGCTCACCAGCTGTAGCCGAACGGATCCCTATCGCGGACGCAGCCGCGAACAGAACCAACAAAGCGTAGCGATAACGCGTATTCATCGGCCTGAGCTCGCTCTCCGGACAGAAAGTTGATGATTACAGCACTCTAGGCGCCAGATAAAGCATTGCAAAGAGGCAGCGCGGCGGCCACAAGCTGCGGGACAACCTAAACATCGAGTAATCCAGCAATGACCTCGATCGCAGAAAAGCTCGCCGAACTAGGCTTGAAACTGCCCGAAGCACCTCAACCCGTCGCGAACTATGTGCCTTTTCTTCGATCCGGCGACCAGCTCTTCGTATCGGGGCAAATCGCCAAGGACGCGTCGGGGCGAGTACTGACGGGGACGCTCGGGTTAGGTGTTCTTGTAGAGGAAGGGCAGCAGGCGGCAAAGCACTGCGCATTGAACCTGCTTGCACAAGCCAGCACCGCGCTCGAGGGCGACCTCAGCCGTATCGTGCAAGTTCTTCGGTTGACCGGCTTCGTGGCTTCCGCTCCCGATTTCACCGATCAACCCAAAGTCATCAACGGCGCATCCGACTTGCTTGTCGCCGTTCTCGGCGAGGCCGGGCGTCATACCCGATCGGCCGTCGGCGTCGCCAGTTTGCCCTTGAACGCATGCGTCGAGATCGACGCCATTTTCAAAGTTCGCTGACGCATGCTCGACCGGGCGGCATTCCTCCGGCCGATCGCTCACCGGGGGCTGCATGATGCCCAGCACGGCATCATCGAAAACACCCTACCCGCATTCGAAGCAGCGATGGCAGCCGATTACGGCATCGAATGCGATATTCGGCCGATCAAAGGCGGCTTACCGATCGTCTTCCACGACGAAAGCTTGGAACGGCTGATCGATGGTCGCGGCC
>JBEVLH010000362.1:0-5050 GCA_040509255.1 Hyphomicrobium sp.
GGCTCGAACGACCTCATGCAGTTCCTGTTTGCGTCCGACCGGACCAATGCGCGGGTGGCGAGCCGGTTCGATGTGCTGGCTCCGGCACCGCTGCGGGCGTTGCGGACACTGGTCAAATCGGCGGAAAGTTACGGCGTCCCGGTGACGCTGTGCGGGGAGATGGCGGGCAGTCCGCTCGAAGCGATGACGCTTATCGCGCTGGGCTTCCGCTCGCTGTCCATGGCCCCGGCGTCGATCGGTCCGATCAAGTCGATGGTGCTTTCGCTCGACGCGGGCAAGGTGACGGCGTTCCTCGACGATCTTCTCAAAGAAGGTGCGAAGGACGTGCGCATGTCCTTGCAGCAGTTCGCGGAAACCGAGCACGTCGCGATCGACGGTTAAGCCTCGTTTCTCCCTTCCTCCGAACGGCTTTGACAAACAAGCATTTTTAGCCAAAAGTATTGTTAACGGTCGGGGGACCGGCGTGTTTTTGCCGGGGTAGGGTATGCGTCGGGGCGTGGGGCGTAACGAGCCATCGGTACAGCGTGAGCGTGGCGGGCCGATTCAGGTTCGGCAGGGCGCTTTCGAGCGCGGTGTCTCGCTGCAGGCGCAGGCGGAAAGCCGGGCGCTCATCGCGCGGTTTTTCATCGATCTGCGCCAAGCGCTAAGGCTGACTGTGCCCCAGGCGGCGCATCATCTCTCGGTTCACCCGGAAGTCGTCGAAGCCCTCGAAACAGGGCAGGTCGAGTTTCTTCCGCACTGGTCGGAGATGTCGGCGATCATCATGACGTACACGTCGATGGCGGGCGTCAACGGCCGTCCGGTACTGCACGCGATCGGCACGCTACTGACACACCTGTCGGTTCCAGCCGCGCCGCCGGCGCAGATCACTTCGCAGAGGGCAGCGCCGGAGTCGTGGCCGCCGGCGCAGAACCAGATGCCGCGGATCGCACGCCGGCCGTCCGGGTTTCCGCCGTCAGGTTATCCACAGCAGGCGCCGTCGAATTACGGGCAGCAGGGCTACCGTCAGGTGGGACGCGCCGAGGATGCGGATCTTGACTATGCCGATCTTCCGGCCCGGTCCGGACTCGCGGCGTCGAGCCGGAATTTGCTCAGGGCAGCCTCGGCCATCGCGAACGGCGCGCGCCGGCTGCCGCAGGAAGCCTTCAACCAGGTGCGCCGACGGCCGCAACGGGCGCTTTACGCGCTGTCGCTGCCGCTCGGGCTGCTGCTCATCATGATGCACTCGTCGATCGTGGCGACGGTTTCCAACCCGTTCGGGCGGGCCGTGCAATGGGTCAGCACCTATATTCAGGAGCATTACGGCCCGGTCCGCGACGGCATGCGATATATTGAAGTCGACGACCCGCGATCGCGGCGGGGGGATAAATTGCAGATCGGCAGCGGTTCGTATTAGATGCCGGCCGAGAGTCCGGGCGCCTGACGTTTCCAGAGCGCTTCGGCCGTTTGTTGGGCCGCCTGTGCGCGGCCAGCCATTCCAAAGCTCATCGGACACATGCCAGCACTGCCGCGCGATAAACTCGACCGCCTTTCGGAACGCTACCTCGCCATTCAGGATCAGCTGAATCACGGCGTCCCGCAGTCCGAGTTCGTGAAGCTCTCTAAGGAACTGTCGGAGCTGAGCGCGGTCGTGGCGCAGATCAACGCGTTGCGCAAAGCGGAAGCCGAGAGCGCCGACCTCGAACAAATGATCCGCGATCCGTCGGCCGACAAGGAGATGGTCGATCTCGCCTATGCCGAGCGGGCTGCGCTTTCGGAACGCATCACGGGTCTCGAGCAGCAGCTGCAGGTCGCGCTTTTGCCGAAGGATGCGGCGGATGAGAAAAGCGCCATACTCGAAGTGCGCGCCGGAACCGGCGGCGATGAAGCGGCGCTGTTCGCGGCCGATCTCTTTCGCATGTACACGCGCTACGCCGATCTCAGAGGCTGGAAAACGGAAATCATTTCGGCGTCCGAAAACGACCTCGGCGGCTATAAGGAAATTATCGCGTCGATCACCGGATCGGGCGTGTTCGCGCGGCTGAAATTTGAATCGGGTGTGCACCGCGTGCAGCGGGTTCCGGCTACGGAAGCGAGCGGACGTATCCACACCTCGGCTGCCACTGTGGCGGTACTTCCGGAAGCTGAAGACATCGATGTCGACATCAGAGCGGAAGACATTCGCATCGACACGATGCGCGCCGGGGGGGCCGGCGGCCAGCACGTCAACAAGACGGACAGCGCCGTGCGGATGACGCATCTGCCGACCGGAATCGTCGTCGTTTCAGCGGAAAAATCGCAACATCAGAATCGCCGTCTGGCGATGGCCGTTCTCAAGTCGCGCATCTACGAGCTTGAGCGCGAGAAGGCCGCGACCGAGCGATCGGATGCGCGCAAATCGCAAGTCGGCTCCGGCGATCGCTCGCAGCGGATCCGGACGTATAATTTTCCGCAAGGGCGCGTTACCGATCATCGCATCAACCTGACGCTCTACAATCTCGACGACGTCATGGCCGGCAACGGGCTCGACGCGCTGGTCGATGCGCTGATTGCGGATCATCAGGCGACGATGCTTGCCGAACTGAGCGCGGCATGACGATGGCGGCTTCCCGCCCGCACGATCTCACAGCGAACGGGTTCGGTCGCGAGCAGAGCATCGGTGAAGCGCTGGCGCATCTTACAAGGGTGCTGGCGGACGCCGGCATCGACACGCCGCAGCGCGACGCCCGATTTCTCTTGCAGGGACTTCTCGGGCTGGACGGCGCCCAGATGCTGTCAGGCGCTTCCCGACCCCTTGGCGATGCCAGCGAGCGCGTCTCCGACGCGGCGTTGCGCAGGGCTGCCCACGAGCCGGTCTCGCGGATACTCGGACATCGCGAGTTCTACGGGCGCGATTTCATCGTGACGCCGGACGTGCTGGATCCGCGTCCGGATACCGAGGCGGTTATCGAGTTGGCGCTCGACGTCATCACGGCGGCTGGTCTCAAGGGGCGGGAGATTTCGATCGCCGATGTCGGGACCGGGTCGGGGGTTTTGATCCTGACGCTGCTGGCCGAGTTGTCGCGGGCGCAAGGGGTCGCGACTGATGTCAGCCCCGCTGCGCTGGATGTCGCCCGGCGCAATGCGGATCGCCTGGGCATTGCGGACCGGGTTCGATTTGTTGCGACAACTGGTCTCGACGGCTGCTCTGGGCCGTTCAATCTGGTCGTATCCAATCCGCCCTATATCTCGAGGGGTGAGATCGCGGGGTTAGCGCCGGACGTCCGGAATTTCGATCCTCTCCTGGCTCTTGACGGGGGCGAGGATGGCCTCCACGTTTACCGTCAGATCGCCGGAAATATCGTGGAATTGCAGCGGCCTTTGCTGGTCGTGCTGGAGGTCGGGTCAACCCAGGCCGACGCGGTCGAGGCGATTTTTTCAAGGATCGGAGCTCGTCCCATCGGCCGGCGCAGGGACCTGGGCGGCCATGATCGGGCTGTTGCGCTGGAGATACATCTTTGATCCAAGCAATCATTTCCGTTTGCGGAATTCAGTTTCAGGAGTAATATCCGGATCGAAGAGTTTGATCGGATGTGCCTGGCCAACCATGCCGCTGAAGCGGCGACCGAGCCGGCATTCCCATCTCAGAACCATCAGCACAAACTTTCTCGGACGGTGCGTCCGTTGATTGGCGAGTGTCGGGCTTACATTTCTCGGCGCGTGTGCTGGCAAAGCTCCTTTTGAGGACGGCTCTAGTAATCTTTGCAGGCGTGATGACTGGGTTGACTGCGAATTTGCCCGAGGCATTTGGGGCAAGAGCCCGGGCTGCGAGCCTTGGGACGCGATCCTTGGAACAGCTGTGACTGTACGACTCAGATTTTTGAATTGGATCGAAGGATCCAGGGCGCGGCCCGAGCAACGGGCGCGCGCCGGTGGTCAATACCAACAAGCATGAACGGGAGCCCATGAGGCAAGGTCAACAGAACCGTCGCGGTCGCGGTCGAAACAACAACAATAATAATAACAACAACCGCAAATCGCAAAATCCCCTGATGCGCAGCTTCGAGAGTTCGGGGCCGGACGTGAAGATCCGCGGTACGCCTTCGCATATCGCGGAGAAGTACATCACGCTGGCGCGGGATGCGCTGTCGTCAGGCGATCCGGTGCTTGCGGAGAATTATTTGCAGCACGCGGAACACTACAACCGCATCATTCTCGGCTATCGCGAGCAGATGGCGCAGCAGGGCGGGGCGGATCCCATCGGCATGGGCAACGGCGCTGGGCGAACGCATTCGCTCGCTGGTCCAGAGGGCGCCGACGGCGACGAGTTCGGTGACGAGGAGGGCGACGAGTTCGCGCCGCAGCCGCCGTTCGCAGGTCAGGGAAACCAGCCGGAGCTGCCGCAGCCGCGCAGCTTCGACAACAACAATCAGAACCAGAACCGCTTCGACAACCGGCCGCCGCGCCAGGACCGCTTCAACAACAACCGCAATGACCGTGGCGATGGTCAGCGTTTCGATCGCAATGATCGCGACAGGGGTGATCGTGGGGACCGGCAGGAGTTTCGGGGCGACCGTGGAGATCGGGGCGATCGCTACGAACCGAGAAATGGTGGTGGAGAGAACCGCTATCGCGATGACCGCCGGCCGAACAGCGGCAACAACGACGGCCATCAGGGCGATGGCGGCGGCTTTCGTCGTCGCGAGCGCTATCAAGGCCCGAACGGCGGCAACCCGAATGGCGCCGATCGCGAACACGCCAATGGTGGTTTCCCACCGGCAGCGGCGCCGCCGCCAGCAGCCGCTACCGAACGTCCGGCGCCGCCTCAGGCCGCCGCTCCCGCTCCTATCGAGCAGCAGGAACAACCGGCCTTCTTGCGCCGTCCGGTCCGCCGGCCGCGTCGCGAGGAACCGGCTGAGGCTCCGGCCGTGCCGCCGGCAGCCAACGAAGACAACGAGTAATTCAAAGAGCCCTTTCGGGGCTCTTTTTATTTGTGCCTGACGATGTGGATGTATTTCCCACTCCCTATGGAGAGGGGACATCATCTGCAAACGCGCCGCTGCCTCCCCTCACCCGCGCACGCTGGGCGTCG
>JBEVLH010000363.1:0-3487 GCA_040509255.1 Hyphomicrobium sp.
GCACTTCGCGAATTCACCCAGAAAGTCGTCGCCAATACTGAGGATGTCGGCCCGCGTTTCGCGGACGAAGCCCGAAAGATGCATTTCGGTGAAATCGAAGAGCGGCAGATCCGAGGCACCTCCACCGCCGAGGAGGCGCGCGAGCTGGCTGAGGACGGCGTGCCGTTTGGCATCCTGCCCGCATTGCCGGACGATCTTAACTAATTGGACGCGCTGCCATGCGCTGCCGCCCGTGCTTCCGGCTCCAGGGGCATTTTGACGGTTGCGAGACAGCCCGGAAGCGGTGCAAACATCTTCTCCTGACGGAGCGCTCACTGGCCTCCGGGGAGATTACGCCGGAATGACTTCGACCATCGCCCGCCTCGACGCTTCTTCCCGTTCTGTAGGTCGCGCGGGGCCTGCCGTTCGCCACGACTGGACAAGCAAAGACGCATTGGCGCTCTATGAGCTGCCGCTCATGGATCTGCTCTTTCGCGCCCAAAGCGTGCATCGGACGTCATTCGATCCGAACAAAGTCCAGATGAGCCGCCTGTTGTCGATCAAGACCGGGGGCTGCGCAGAGGATTGCGGCTATTGCAGCCAGTCCGCGCATCACAAGACCGGCCTGAAAGCGTCAAAGCTGATGGAGGTCGAGCGCGTCATCTCCGAAGCCAAGAAGGCGAAGGCCGCCGGCGCAACGCGCTATTGCATGGGCGCCGCCTGGCGCAGCCCGAAGCAGCGGGACATGGACGTCGTCGTGGCGATGGTCGAAGGCGTCAAGTCGCTCGGCATGGAAACGTGCATGACGCTCGGCATGCTGACTGACGAGGACATCGTCAAGCTGCGCGACGCAGGCCTCGACTACTATAATCACAACGTCGATACGTCGGAAGCCTACTACAGCAAAGTCATCACGACCCGGACCTATGCCGACCGGCTCGATACGCTGGCGCGGGTCCGCGATGCCGGCATGAAGGTGTGCTCGGGCGGCATCGTCGGCATGGGCGAGGAACGCCGGGATCGCGTCGACATGCTAGTGACGCTCGCCAATCTCGACGAGCATCCCGAAAGCGTGCCGATCAACATGCTGATCGCCATTCCAGGAACGCCGCTCGAAAACGCCGAACGCATCGATCCCATCGATTTCGTTCGCACCATCGCGGTGGCGCGGATCATGATGCCGAAGTCGTTCGTTCGGCTTTCCGCCGGACGCACGGACATGAGCGATGAGATGCAGGCGCTGTGCTTTTTCGCGGGCGCCAATTCGATCTTCGTCGGCGATACGCTGCTGACAGCCGACAATCCGGGCGAAGACAAGGACAGCAAGCTTTTTGCAAAGCTCGGTCTTTCGGCGCTCGAACTCGATGTCGAGCAGACGGCCGAGCACGAGCCTGCGGCTTGCGCGGGACATTTGGATGCCAGGCAATCATGAGCGTGCGCTCGACGCGCTCTCCCGCCGCGGGCGCCTGAGGGCGCTCGAACCGGCGCACGGTATTGATTTCAGTTCGAACGACTATCTCGGACTTGCCCAGTCACACGAGCTTGCGGCGGCAATTGAAGCCGCAATCGCGCGTGGCGTGCCGGTGGGCGCCGGGGGATCGCGGCTGTTGCGCGGCAATCATCCCGAACATGAACTCCTCGAACAGGAAGCCGCACTATTCTTCGGCGGCGAGACCGCGCTTTATTTCGGCGGCGGCTTCGTCGCCAACACGGCCATCCTGTCGACGCTGCCGGCACGCGGCGACCTTATCGTATACGACGAGCTTATTCACGCCAGTGCCCACGACGGCATGCGGCTGTCCAAGGCTGAGGCTCGCCCGGCCCGCCACAATGACGCGCAGAGTTTCGAAGACGCCATTAGCGCGTGGCGGGACGCGGGCGGGACGGGGCAGCCATGGATCGCGGTCGAAAGCCTCTACAGCATGGACGGCGATCGCGCGCCGATTCACGCGCTTTCGGATATCGCGGATCGCCACGACGCGATGCTCGTCATCGATGAAGCACACGCGACCGGCGTCTGGGGTCACGAGGGACGAGGACTCGCAAGCGATCTCGAAGGGCGCGACAACGTCATCACGCTACATACCTGCGGCAAGGCTCTCGGTTCGATGGGCGCGCTGGTGATCGGGCCGAAGCCGATACGTGATTTCCTCGTCAATCGCGGACGCGCTTTCATTTACGCGACCGCGCCGTCACCGCTCATGGCGGCGGCAGTGCGCGCGGCGTTGGATATTTGCAGACGCCAGCCTGAGCGACGCGAAAGATTGCATCGGCTTGTCGATTTCGCGGCTCGCGAACTTCGGTCAAAGACACGCTTTGTATCCTCCGGCTCGCAGATCCAGCCGCTTATCATCGGAAGCGATGCAGCGGCGGTGTCGCTTGCGGCCGCCATGAAGCGACGGGGCTACGACATTCGTGCCATTCGGCCGCCTACAGTCCCCGAGGGCACATCACGGCTTCGTCTGACGATCACGCTCAATGTTGATGAAACCCTGATCGGACGTCTCATCGACGACATTGCCACAGCCGAAGCGGAGACCGCGGCATGACGATTCGCATCGTCGTCGCCGGTACCGATACGGATGTCGGAAAAACCGTGTTTGCCGCGGCTTTAACGCGGTCACTTGAGGGCTATTACTGGAAGCCGGTGCAGGCCGGGCTTTCGGGAGAAACGGATTCGGCTACAGTTGCGCGTCTCGGCGATCTCGCCGACGGGCGCATCTTGCCCGAGGTCTATCGTCTTGCCACTCCGGCCTCTCCGCATTTTGCAGCGGAACGAGACGGACTCGAAATCGATGCGCGGAGGCTGTCGCCGTTCGGCCTGCCGACGCCACTCGTCGTCGAGACCGCAGGCGGCCTGATGGTGCCGCTGACGCGGCGGCAATTACAGATCGATCTTTTGGCGCAATGGCGGCTTCCCGTCGTGCTTTGTGCCTCGACCCGCCTCGGCACGATCAATCATTCCCTGCTGTCGATCGAAGCGTTGAAGCGACGCGCAATTCCGATCCTCGGCATCGCGTTCATTGGCGATGCCAATGCCGATAGCGAACGGACGATCGCGGCGTTCGGCGGCGTCCGTCGGCTTGGCCGGCTTCCACGCCTTGCGACGTTGGACGCAGAGAACCTGCAACGGGCATTCGACGAGAACTTTTCAGTCGCGGATCTGATCGATATCGGGGCCGTCGGTCCATGACGTCGTCGGCGATCTGGCACCCGTTCACCCAGCACGCGCTCGAGCCGTCGATGCGGAAAATTCGCGCAGCCGAAGGCGCTTGGCTCGAAGCGTCGGACGGGCAGCCCATTTTCGACGGGGTCTCGTCGTGGTGGGTCATTACGCACGGGCATCGGCATCCGAAAATTGTGGCCGCGATCGAGAAGCAAGCGTCAACGCTCGATCAGATCATTTTCGCTGGTTTCACGCACGAACCGGCGGAAGAGGTGGCAAGCGGGTTGATCAAGATCGTTCCCGACGGGCTCTCCCACGTCTTCTTCTCGGACAGCGGATCGA
>JBEVLH010000364.1:0-3378 GCA_040509255.1 Hyphomicrobium sp.
GTCGGAAGATGCTGCTGGACGACGATCAGCTCGGCGCGATCTTTCTTTGCCTGATCCACTGCAAATCTGATTTTCTTCGCCTTGTGACGATCGACTGATGGGGCGTAGGTGGAGATGTCCAAGCCGGGAAATAGAGTTTCGTTCTCGCAGCAAAGTATTCTGGTTTGCTCCCGGTAGCCGCTCGCAATAATGAGATCATGAACGCAGAGATCGATCGATGTTGCGTTAGACGGACCAAACCGCATGTTACGAGGCATGAAACAAAGAATTCGCATGTCGTGTCCAATTGCGCGCGGAAAAATCCCACGCTTAATGTAGTCTAAAATTCGGCAGATTTTACTGGAATTGCCGCATGCCGGCGGTCGGCACGCTTATAACCTCGGTTCGGCTCGCGGCCAAGGGCACACGCTAAATTGCGCGCCGCAGCCAAAAAAGGTCACCGCCGCCAGTCCCTAGCCCTGCGTTGCAACGCCGAACGCTTGCAGCCGAAATTCACCTTTCGCGAAACGCGTGGTGCAGCTGATCCGTCATCGGCTTCATGATAAAGCTCAACGCGGTTCTCTCATTGCCCGTCAACATGACTTCCGCTTCCATGCCGGGCCCAATCGTGGATCCGTGAAGCCGCGCGAGTTCGGCCGTATCGAAACCTATCCGAACGCGGAAGACCGGCCGCTTGTACTCGCCGACCAGTTCCTGGTCGGGAGAAACCCACATGACTTGGCCCTTGATCTCAGGCGTCGTCGTTCGATCGAATGAAGTGAAGCGGATTCGCGCCTGCGACCCATTGTGGACCCGATCGATGTCTTTTGGCGGTACGAGCGCATCGACGACGAGCTTGTCGTTATCCGGAATGATAGAGGCCAGCGTATCGCCGGCGGCGACAACTCCACCAACCGTGTGTACGGCAAGCTCGTGGATGCGCCCCGAGGCGGGTGCCCGGACATCCAAACGATCCAGCTTCGTCTGAATGACGACACGCTTCTCGGCAAGCTGGCTCAACTCGCCTTCGACCGTCTGCAAATCCTCGAGCGCTTCTTTTCGATAATCCTGCTGGAGTTCGACGAGCTTCAGAGCAAGCTCTGAAATCCGTCCCTTCGCCTTTGCCTTTTCCGCGTGCGCTTGCCCGACTTCACCGGTCAAACCCGCTTCTTCGCGTTGGATGGGTCCCCATCTGGTCAATGGCACAAGTCCGACCTTCGCGAGGTCCGAAAGCTTTCCGATTTCAACGCGCGCGATATCGAGCTGCTTGTTACGCGCATCTTCGACATACGAGAGACCGACCACCTGCTGCTCAAGCTGGCTGACCTGCTCTTTAAGCTGCAATTTCTGTTGCTTCAGGACCTCTAGCTTCGTTGCAAACAGCTGCCGTTGCCCGTCAACGATGGCCCTCAAATCCGCGTCCTCGCCAGTCCGCGAGCCGGCCTCTTTCGGCGGAACCCAGTCCGAAAGCACCGCGAGACCGTCACGCTCGGCTTGTAGACGCCACCGCTTCGCGCCCAGTTCGAAAATTCGGCGCCGGACTGTGCCCATGTCCGCCAGAAGCTGCTTTCCGTCGAGCCGGAACAAAACGGCGCCCGCCTCGACATGCGAGCCGTCCTCGACCGAAATTTCGGCGACAATACCGCCGTCAGGATGCTGGACTTTCTTTTTCTGGGAATTCACCGCGATAGTTCCGGGCGCCGTGACGGCCTCCTGAATTTTCGCGATCGAGGCCCAGCCGCCAGTTCCGACCACAATCAGAAGCGTGGCTGCAACGCCGGCGAAGGCATGCCGATTGAGGCTTTTGACAGCGCTTTCGAAATTAGGCGCTAATGACATGAAGACCTCTCTCCTGCCGCTTTCTCGCGTCTGCCGCAAGATGAGCGAGAATCTCGTCCTTGGTTCCGAACAGACCCTGCCGATCTTCTTCCAGCAGCAGCATTTTGTTGACCTCGGAAAGGATCGCCGAGCGATGAGCGGCGACGATAACAATGGATCCCGCAGCGCGCAGTTGGCGCAATACGACACCGAGAGCTAGCTCACCCTGGCGATCGAGATGCGCATTCGGTTCGTCAAGAACCACGAGGAACGGCCTCCCGAACACGGCACGCGCCAACCCCAGCCGCTGCTTCTGCCCCGCCGACAACGTGATGCCGTGCGAACCGACGATCGTATCGTACCCATCCGGGAACGACAAAACGAGGTCGTGGACGCCCGCCATCTCCGCTGCGGAAATGACTGCATCCGACGAAGCGCCTTGCTGAAACCGCGAGATGTTCTGCCGGATGGACCCATCGAGCAATTGGACGTCTTGGGCCAGATAGCCGATGTGTTTCGCCCGCGCCTTATCGCTCCATTGATCCAATGTTGCGCCGTCGATCCGGATCTCGCCCGTGACCGGCTTGGTCGATCCGACGAGTGCACGGAGCAAAGATGACTTTCCAGCTCCGCTGGCACCGATAACTCCGACGCAGTCGCCTGCTTCAAGACGAAACGATACACTCGGAAGTATGAGCCTTTTGCGGTCCGGCGACGCGACGCCAATATTTGCAACCACGAGAGAACGCGTTGGTGGCCGGAGCTCAAGCCGTTCGGCCGTCGACGGGCTCTGGTCAACAATAGCGGCTAGCCTCTTCCAGCTCTGGCGGGCGGCGACGACGGTGCGCCAATGTGCAACCGCCTGGTCGATAGGCGCCAAAGCCCGGGCGAAAATGATCGAGCACGCGATCAGCGCACCACTCGAGAGTTCGTTCTGCATCGTGAGGTATGCGCCGAGGCCCAAAATCGACGACTGCACGATCAACCGCAAATTTCGCGACACGACCGCATAGCCGGCATTGAGATCGGCTCCGCTCCGTCCTGTCTCGACAGTGCTGGCGTGGGCGGCGTTCCAGTGCCGCCGCAGATCCGGAACCATTCCCATGCCACCGACGGTGTCGACGTTCGCGCGCACGTCGGCAACGAACTGCTCCTCGCTCCGCCCGCGCGCCTCCACGAGTTGCGCCGGCCGTCGGCTGGTCCATTCGTTAAGGCTGGCGATGATCAGGAACACAACGGCGCTTCCGATCGCGACCCATCCGATGAGAGGGTGCAGGAGGAAAATCAGACCCATGTAAAACGGCAACCAAGGAATATCCAGCAATCCGACGGCCGCCGGACCGCTCAGGAACTGCCGGACAACCGCGAGATCTCGCAATGCGTAGCGGGCCGACTCGGCCGCCGGGTTGAGAGACGCACACTGATCGAACGCTCCGTCCGCAAACTTTAGATCGAGCGCGCAACCCAGACGGCCCATCAGCCGAGTTCGGATGAAATCGAGAAAGCCGTGCGCGACGAATAGAGTGAGCGCCAGAATGCTGAACGCGACCAGCGTCGACAAGCTCTGCGCCGGCAATACGC
>JBEVLH010000365.1:0-6378 GCA_040509255.1 Hyphomicrobium sp.
GCGCTCGACTATGACTCCGACGACGCTCCCGCTTTGCACATCCGCGTTCAGGAACTCTTTGGATTAAAGGCGCATCCCGCGATCGCACGCGGACGTCTGCCATTGACGTTGCATCTTCTTTCGCCTGCGCACAGGACGATCCAGATCACCCGCGATCTTCCGGGTTTCTGGTCGGGTTCATGGCGTTCCGTCAGGACAGACATGCGTGGCCAATATCCAAGACACGTTTGGCCGGAGGATCCAGCAACAGCAATGCCGACCGCCCGTGCGAAACCCCGCCAAGCGTGATACGTGCGCTTACTTTGTTTTCGTTTTTCGGGAGTCGACAAGCGCGAGTTAGTCTCGAAATCGGCAGCCCGGGGCCAAATCGCATCCTTCGAAAGTTGAATGTCTCGTCGCGAACTCAGGCGGTCATCGAGGCGCAGAAGACCGACTTCACTCGCCGTAGACGACAGAAGCCGGCCAAACCGCGCGCAGCAGTTGTGGAGGAATTAAAGCTCAGCAATCGAGCGTGTTATCCCGCTCCCATGCGGTAAAGTGCGAGACGTAAGAATTCCAATTTTCGGTCTTGAGCTTGATGTAGGCATCCGAAAATTCGCTGCCGAGCGCGCTTTTGAGTTCTTCATCCTTGCCGAAGGCCCGGATTGCATCGAGAAGGTTGAGCGGTAGGCGCGGCGCGTCCTTCACCGTGTGCCCAAGCTGATACATGTCGATGTCGAGACGCTTGCCCGGATCGGCCTTGGTGCGAACGCCGTCGAGACCGGCTGCGATAATGACGGCCTGGAGCAGATAGGGGTTGGCAGCGCCATCGGGCAGTCGCAGTTCAAACCGGCCCTTGCCCGGCACCCGCACCATGTGGGTTCGGTTGTTTCCCGTCCACGTCACAGTGTTCGGCGACCACGTTGCGCCCGACAGCGTGCGCGGAGCATTAATGCGCTTGTACGAGTTGACGGTGGGGTTGGTGATCGCCGCAAGCGCTTCCGCATGCTTCATGATCCCGCCGAGGAAATGGTATCCCTGCTGTGACAGGCCCATTTCGTCGGACCCATCATAGAACATGTTTGTCTTGCCGTCTTTGTCCCACACCGAGATATGCGCGTGGCAACCGTTGCCGGTGAGGCCTGGAAATGGCTTGGGCATGAAGGTGGCGCGCAGTCCATGCTTCTCGGCGATCGAGCGCGTCATGAACTTGAAAAACGAGTGACGATCGGCCGTTACCAGCGCGTCGTCGAAGTTCCAGTTCATCTCGAACTGGCCGTTGGCATCTTCATGGTCGTTCTGATACGGACCCCAGCCGAGGCCGAGCATGCTATCGCAAATTTCGGCGATGACATCGTAGCGCCGCATCAGAGCCTGCTGGTCGTAGCAGGGCTTCGGTGCGTTATCCTTGCTATCGGAGATCTCGGTCCCGTCCGGCGAGATCAGGAAGAACTCGCATTCGACGCCGGTCTTGATGTAGAGGCCGAGTTCGGCTGCTTCCGCTACGAGCTTCTTGAGAACGACGCGCGGCGCTTGCGCGACGTGCTTATCTTCCATCACGCAATCGGCTGCGACCCAGGCGACGTCGCTCTTCCATGGCAGCTGAATGACCGACGCCGCATCCGGCATGCCGAACAGATCGGGATGAGCCGGAGTCATGTCGAGCCACGTCGCGAAGCCCGCAAAGCCCGCGCCGTCTTTTTGCATGTCGGCGATGGCGGCGGCCGGAACCAGCTTCGCGCGCTGCGAACCAAAAAGGTCCGTATACGAAATCATGAAGTAGCGAATGCCGCGATCTTTAGCGAGTTGGGCGAGATCCTGAGCCATTACTGTCTGTCCTCAACACTTGCGTCTGATGTTTTTATTGCGTCCGGAAGGCAGGCGAAAAAAGGGGCGGCTAGAAGCCGCCCGATCCGTTAAGCCCAGGTATCCACGATGTCCCCGCGAGCGGCACCCGGGCCATGGCGGCCGCTTCGATCGTGAGGGCGCAAAGGTCTTCCGGTTCGAGGTTGTGAATGTTGTTATGACCCGCCGCGCGCGCGATCGTCTGCACTTCGAGCGTCATAACCTTGAGGTAGTTCGCGAGACGACGGCCGGCGCGGACCGGGTCGAGCCGCTTTGACAATTCAGGATCCTGTGTCGTGATACCGGCCGGATCGCGCCCTTCATGCCAATCATCGTAGCAGCCGGCCCGCGTGCCGAGCTTCTCATATTCCGCTTCCAGCGCCGGATCATTGTCGCCGAGTGCGACGAGGGCCGCGATACCGATCGACACAGCATCGGCCCCGAGTGCCAGAGCCTTGGCGACGTCGGCGCCGTTGCGAATTCCGCCCGATACAATGAGCTGCACTTTGCGATGCATGCCCAGATCCTGCAGCGATTGAACGGCAGGGCGAATGCATGCGAGCGTCGGCAGCCCAACGTGCTCGATGAAAACTTCCTGCGTGGCGGCTGTGCCGCCCTGCATGCCGTCAAGCACGATGACGTCGGCGCCGGCTTTCACGGCGAGCGCAACGTCGTAATAGGGCCGCGTGCCACCAACTTTAATGTAGATCGGCTTTTCCCAATTGGTGATCTCGCGCAGTTCTAGAAGCTTGATCTCGAGATCATCGGGGCCCGTCCAATCGGGATGTCGGCAAGCTGAACGCTGATCGATGCCTTTCGGCAGGTTGCGCATTTCCGCGACGCGATCGGAGATTTTCTGGCCCAGCAGCATGCCGCCACCGCCCGGCTTTGCGCCCTGGCCGACCACGACTTCAATTGCGTCGGCTTTACGCAGGTCATCGGGATTCATGCCGTAGCGGGATGGCAGATACTGATAGACGAGCGTCTTCGACTGGCCGCGCTCTTCCGGCGTCATGCCGCCGTCGCCTGTCGTGGTTGAAGTACCGGCAATAGATGCACCGCGGCCGAGCGCTTCCTTGGCGTTCGCGGATAGCGCGCCGAAGCTCATGCCAGCAATCGTGATCGGAATTTTAAGTTCGATCGGCTTCTTGGCAAACCGCGTGCCGAGCGTGACGCTCGTGCTGCACTTTTCACGATAGCCTTCGAGCGGATAACGCGACACGGACGCGCCGAGAAACAGAAGATCATCGAAATGCGGGACCCGCCGCTTGGCGCCGCCGCCGCGGATATCGTAAATCCCGGTTGCTGAAGCGCGACGGATTTCTGAAAGAGTATAATCGTCAAACGTGGCCGACGGGCGCGGCGTCGTGAGCGGGATCTTCGGCGACATCAGTAAGCATCCGCATTGTCGATGTTGAAATTGTAAAGCTTGCGCGCCGAACCATACCGCCGGAACTCGCTCGCCTTGGCATCGGTGATGCCGGCTCCTTCGAGGAGTCGAGCGACCTCTTCGTGGTGCTCGGGCCGCATTTCCTTCTCAATGCAATCGGCGCCAAGGCTTTTCACTTTGCCGCGAACGAACAGCTTCGCCTCGTAGATGGAATCCCCAAGCGCGTCGCCGGCGTCGCCCAGAACGACAAGGTGACCCGATTGCGCCATGAATGCCGACATGTGGCCAATGTTGCCTTTGACGACGATATCGATGCCCTTCATCGAGATGCCGCAGCGGGACGATGCATTGCCCTCGATGACGAGCAGTCCTCCACGACCAGTCGCTCCCGCGTACTGGCTCGCGTCTCCTTTGATGACCACCTTTCCGGACATCATGTTTTCAGCCACGCCCGGGCCCGCCGAGCCGTGGACCGTAACAGTCGCCGCCTTGTTCATGCCGGCGCAGTAGTATCCAACGCTGCCTCGGATATTGACGTTGATCGGCGCATCAATTCCGACGGCGATGGCATGGCCGCCGCGCGGATTGAGCACTTCCCAGTGAGACTGATTAGCGCCGTCTCTCTGCCGATGCAGCTCTTCGTTGAGTTCCCGCAACGGGCTCTGGGCCAGATCGAAACTGCGCATGAGTTCCCCAATGAGCTGCTGCATTAGCGTTGCCAGAAGTAAACGGTTGCGGGCTCTGGCTCCCAGACCTTTGCCGTGTCAATTCCCGGCAAGCCCGCCAGCGCGCGATATTCCGATCCGAACGCAACGTAGTCATCGGTTTCCGCCATGACCGCTGGCTTGCAAGCGATCGGATCGCGCACGACACCGAAGCCGGATTTCGTGCCGACCACGAAATTGAAAAAGCCGTCGAGATCATCGAGGCTCTTCTCTAGCGCCTCGCCCAGGTTCATGCCCTGCTTCATCCGCCAAGTGAGATACGACGCTGCCACTTCGGTATCGTTCTCGGTGTTGAATGTCATGCCGTCGCGCACGAGTTCGCGGCGCAAGCTCGCGTGGTTGGATAGCGAGCCGTTATGAACCAGGCACTCGTCTGCGCCAGTCGAGAACGGATGGGCGCCCAGTGTCGTCACCGCAGATTCCGTCGCCATCCGCGTGTGGCCAATAGCGTGTGTCCCTGACATGTGCGCGAGGTCGAAGCGCTTCGCGACGTCGTTCGGGTTGCCGACTTCCTTGTAAATTTCGATGTTCTCGCCGGTCGCCATGGTGCGGATCGACGGAAAATCTGAAGCGAGAATGGCTTTGACCGCATCGAGCTTGTCTGAGGGGATACTCAAAAGCGCGTGGGTGTCGTTTACGCTGAGCTTGGCATCCAGCGTCTTGTCTTTTGCTAAAGTTGCCTTGAGGGCTGCGAAGCTCTCTCGCGCGGTTGCCGATTGCAGCGTGATTTTGATCCGGCCGTCTTCCGCCGAGCCGTAGACCGCGAATCCCGCCGAGTCCGGACCGCGTTCACACATGGTCGACAGCATCCGCGAGAGAAGCTCGCCGAGCTGCGGCTCGAGATCGGGGTTTTTCAAAAACAATCCGACGATGCCGCACATAACTGCCTCCTGAACCGGCCGCGAAGGGAGCCTGGACATTAAGCGCGCGGCGTTAACTTGTCAACTCAGGAGAAAGAACGTTTCTCTAAAAGAAATGAAGAGTATCGCAGACTTCTAAAACTCCCTTTGGCTCAGGGTCGGGGATAGATAATGATGGACAAGTACGTCATTGGCGTTTGGACGAGCCGAGCCGGGCCGTGGGGGGCGGCGCTGTCGAAGAGAATCGCGTCGCCGGCGCGCAAATGATAGCTGCGATCGGCGTGGGCATACTCCACCTCTCCCGACAGCATAAAAATGAATTCGACGCCTTCATGTTGGAAGCCAGTGTAGGCAACCGCATCATCTGAAAGGGTGATGAGATACGGCTCAACCACGACAGGCCCATCGAGCGAATGTCCAAGCAGCTGATATTGGTGACCCACCTTGGTCCCACGCCGACGGATAACGACGCCTTCGCCGGATTTCACAAACGAGCAGTCGCGCCGCTGCTCAAAGGATGCGAACAGGACTGTGAGGGGAACGTTGAGCGCCTGCGCTAGCATCTGCAACGTGCTCAGCGAGGGTGAAATCTGGCCGTTCTCGATCTTGGACAGCATTCCCGGCGAGATCTGCGCCGCGGCAGCCAGCTCCGCGACCGTCAATCCCGCGTGTTTGCGGTGTTGTCGCACCTGATGACCGATCGCCTGCTCGAGGGTGTGCTCGGCTGCGCCGGGCGCGTTGGAGCCGGTCGCAAGAGGCTCAGATTCCAAAACCTCGACAGGATTTTTTCGTGTTTTTTCGGGCATGAAGATCTTCAGCCGTGTATGGCCGCGAAATGAATGAGTATCGAAATACGTTCGCACGAAGCAAAAGATTATGCCACCATCCGACGAGCAAATGTCTATTGCCGGAAGGACGCAGGGCGAAATTGACCTCCACGCGATGTCGATCCGCGCTCACACTTTACCAAGCCAATCGAGAAAATCTCGCGAATACGTTCGCGCACAAGCAAATTCATAACCGCTGCCGTCGAGTATACGCCAGACCATGACGCCAAGGTGCGCAACCTGCGTAATCGCGACGTCCCCTGGTCGAAATGAAGTATCATCGAAATCAATTCCCATGCTTGTCTTCAAGGCATCGGACGGGCGCTGGGCGGCGACCTTGAAGATCGTTCGGCTATCGCTGACGTCGACGACCGATGCCAATCCACTGAAAAGCGCCCCGAGCTGGATCGACAGATCAATTCCGGGCACAGGTTGCCCCAAGAATAGCCATTGATCGGGGCCCGCCCATACAATCAAAAGACCCGCGGCTTCGACAGCGCGCGGAGTATTCGGCGGCGCGATGCCAAACTTTGCCTGCACGAGGTCGCTGAGGGCAATTCGCTGCCCTTTACGCGCGGTCACGTGCGCCACCGATACGTCGGACCGTTGTGAAATCGCGGGGCGGCCGCCCGCGCGGATGTCTTGGCTGATCTCAGACACGCAAGCGGGCTCCTTCCGGATCGACAAACGCCGCCGCTGCGACTTCAACGAGAGTGCTTTCACCACGGAGAGGATCGACGGCTTTGAGGATT
>JBEVLH010000366.1:0-4372 GCA_040509255.1 Hyphomicrobium sp.
CCTCGCCGCGTTCAAGACCAACGCCATGACCGGCGAAAGCATCATCGTCAGCCACGGCTGGCACATGAACTGACGCATATGAAGGTATCATCCTCGGGCTTTTTCCGAGGATGACATCTTGATAAATCTATCCGTCATGGCCGCGCAGGCGTCCATCCACGGCAACATCGATCGTATCGCGTGATTACTCGCCTGGCGCCGGCTGCTGATGGTGCGCGATGTGACGGCCGTGCTTGGGGTCCGTCGCCACCGACACCGCCCAGAACAGCAAACCGCCTGCCGCCAGCGCTGCGCCGACCCAACCCGTCGAACTCCAGCCGTAGCCGTGTGCAATCGCCAAGCCGCCGAGCCACGGCCCGATCGCATTAGCGGTGTTGAACGCGCTGTGGTTGAGCGAAGCGGCCAGCGTCTGCGCGTCTTCCGCAACATCCATCAGCCGGGTTTGCAATGCGACGCCGAGCCCGCCGCCCCACCCGATCATGAATACGACCAGGGTCACCGCGTAGATATTCCCGACCGCGAATGGAAACAGCGCCAGCGAGAACATGCTCCAGACCAGCAGCCCTCCCGCCGTCGGCATCAAAGCCCGGTCGGCGAGCCACGCGCATACGAACGTGCCGATCGTCATGCCGAGCCCGAAGAAGACGAGCACAATCGGCACCACATACGGCTGGACGTGCGTGACTTCGACCAGTGTCGACGACAGATAGGAATAGACGGCGAACATTCCGCCGAAACCGATGGCTCCGATGCCGAGCGTCAGCCAGACTTGTGGTCGCCTCAGCGCGCCAAGCTCGCGCATCATGCTTGCTTCCGACGTCGGCCGGTCCGACGGCACGAATGTCCACACCAGAAACGCGGTCAGCGACGCCAGGACGCCGACGACCCCGAACCCGACGCGCCAACCAAGCGCTTGTCCCATCCACGTCGCCGCCGGAACACCGATAATCGTCGCGATCGTCAGACCGATCAGCACGCGCGACGCCGCCTGCGACCGCGCATTGGGCGGCACCAACGATGCCGCGACCAGCATCGCAACACCGAAATAAGCGCCGTGGGGCAGCCCGCTCAGAAACCGGAAGAAGACCATCGCGCCGTACGTCGGCGACATCGCCGTCAGCACATTCGCGATTGCAAAGCACGCCATCAGCACGAGCAGCAATTTGCGTCGCGCCCACTTCGCGGCCAGCACCGCAATAACCGGCGCGCCGACCACCACGCCGAGCGCATACGCACTGATGGCGTGGCCCGCCGTTGGCTCGGTGATATTGAACGTCGCCGCGAAATACGGCAGCAGGCTCATCGCCGCGAACTCGGTCGTTCCGATTGCGAAACCACCCATTGCCAATGCGAAGAGAACCAGACGCACCTGTCCTGGCGTCAAGGTCGCCACCGACCCCGCACCGACGGTCCCGAAATTATTGACTCGCCCGTCCATGAACCGCTGTTCCCGCCCCGTCTCGCTGCACTGCGCAAAATACGCGCGTCGCCTAAGTAACCGCATATGTTACGGAAACTGTTCCAAGTCGAGGCCTCAGTCGTCGCGATTTTGCAACTGCGAACTGTCGCACGCTCATAGCTTGCGCTTCTCAGCCCAGAATTCGGCGACCTCGGTTATGACCTGCGTCGGAACGCCCGCGCCAGCAAAGCTTCGTATCGCGCAGAGGACAAAGGGCCCAGCCAGCCAAAAGCCACGGCAGTCGCTCAACGCAGCGATCCAATTGATCGCAATTCCGAGGCTATCTCGACGAGAGAATATATGGCCATCGCATAGCTGCGTATTTGCGCCGACACAAATACCGGGGCAATTCGCAATTCGACCGCGAAATGATCCCCAACCCATGTGGTGAATGAAATCTTTAAATCGGCATATTTAGAACCGCGCCGCCGCACGAGAATTTTGAAATTGCCATTTTGGCGCACCGCCAATTCTACAATATCGCGACGGCGCAAATCCCCTTGACCCTAAATTAATGAAAAAGGCTCAACTTATCCCAAAGTCGGGTAATGCCGATCGAAATTGCTGATTTATCGGGCAATTTCGTCACCCGATTTGCTTGGAAACGGGAATGGTCAGGCTGGGGCCTGATGGGGATCCAAAGCGTATCATGTTAGTAAACGAGGCTCGAACGTTCGCTCAGGCGCGGAATATCGTCACCGATACTGACGGGCTGACCAACGCTCTGGCAATCGCCGTTGTCTTCGGCGTCGTCGCGTTCTTGTCCGGCGCCTTTACTCAGGACGCCGACGGCGTGGCGACCATCTGGCCCGCCAACGGCATTACCCTTGCCGCGGTAATCCTTGCGAAACGCCCCTGGCACCGCCACCAAATTCTCATCTTCACGTTCCTCGCCAACGTGATCGCCAACTTCTTCGCCCACCGTATGGCCCTTGCCAACATCGGCTTTGCGCTGACCAACGTCATCGAGGTGTATACCGCCTTTGAAATCCTGAAGGGTCGCGAAGCCAAGCCATTCGAATTTCGCAGCCTGCACTTCCTGAAGTCGTTCTCGATTGCGGCCGTCATCGCTTCGGCGACCGCCGCCATCGCCGCCGCCATCATCGCGACGCTGACCGTCGAATCCATCACCTGGCGCGTCTTCACGTCCTGGATGTTCGCCGACCTTCTGGGCCTGCTGACCGTCACGCCGGCCATCGTCAGGCTGCGGCAAGGCCGCGCCGGGCCCGGATTGCAGAGACCGCGATGGGAAACTTACGCGCTCTTCACGGCCCTCGCCGCCGCGATGGTGTTGGTCGTCGGCCTGCCTCAGCCCCTCCTCGCGTTTCTTATCATGCCGGTTCTGGTGCTCATCGCCTGCCGGCTTGGTCCCAACGAAACCTCCGCCGCCGCACTGATGATGTCGGCCATCGTGCTGATGTGCACCGCCGCTGGCTTCCATGGCGACCCTCATACCCCGACCATGGCGATGCTGACCGACATCCAGTTGACGCAGCTTCTGATCCTGACTGCCTTCCTGACGGTCATGCCGCTCGCCGAGACCATCGATTCCCAGGCCCGGCTGCAGGAGCGGCTGTCCGCCGAGATCGCATTGCGCGACGAGTTGAACGGCCATCTCCAGGCTCAGGAACAGGCGATGTCCGAGCAGAAGGCCGAGGTCGAGAAGGCGCACAACCGCCTCAAGGAAGCCATCGAGATCCTTCCAGAAGGCATCGTCATCCTCGACGCTGACAATCGCTACGTCGCCTGGAACAAGCGCTACGCCCAGATCTACGATCGCGCCATCGACACCATCGTCGTCGGCCGCAGCCTAGAGGACGCGGTCCGCATCGGCCTCGAACGCCAGATGTATCCGGAGGCTTTCGGCCGCGAAGAGGCCTGGCTTGCCGAACGCCTCAAAAATCTGCGAACGCCCGCCGCTCCACATGAGCAACTTCTCGATAACGGCCGCTGCTATCTGATCGAAGAGTGCCGCACCAGCGAAGGCGGCCTCATCAGCTTGCGCATCGACATCACCGAGATGAAGCAGCGCGAAGCCTCGATCCGCCTGCTGTTTGAAAACAATCCGCTGCCTATGTTCGTCGTCCACCGCAACAACCTCGCGATCCTGGCCGTCAACAATGCCGCCGTCGCGCACTACGGCTATTCGCGCAAGGACTTCTCGCTCCTGTCGCTCCGCGAGATCCAGAGCGGCGAGCTTATCCTGCCGTATGAGAATGGCGTCCAGCGCATCACCCCGACGGACGAAGCCCAGCTTCTGAAGCACTACCGTCGCGACGGACGTTCCATCGAAGTCGAAGTCTACGTCCGCCCGCTCGTACACGAGGGCCACGATGCGTTGCTGATCGCGGCGATCGACGTCACCGAGCGGCGTAAGGCCGACCGCAAGGCAGCCTATATGGCCCGCCACGATGCGCTGACCTCGCTGCCCAACCGCCACCTTCTCGCCGAGCGCATGCAGCTTGCCATGGCGCGGGCCAAGCGCGGCGATCGCATGGCTCTTCTTCTGCTCGATCTCGATAACTTCAAAGTCGTCAACGACACCATGGGCCACTCGGCTGGCGACGAGCTTTTGCAGGTCGTCGCCGATCGGCTCAGAGGTGCGCTTCGCGAAACCGATACCGTTGCGCGCCTCGGCGGCGACGAATTCGCGGTGCTCGTCGTCGAACTCGATCATCCATCGAGTGCGACACGGCTGGCGCAGCGGCTGATTTCGATCCTCAACGAACCGATCCGCATCGGCAGCAAGCACGTCATCTGCGGCGGCAGCATTGGCATCGCCATGGCGCCCGACGACACCTGCGATCCCAACGAACTTTTCCGCCTCGCCGATCTCGCCCTCTATGCCGCCAAGGAAGATCAGCGCGGCACGTTCCGTCACTTCGAGAGCGAACTCGACGCCAAGGTGAAGGC
>JBEVLH010000367.1:0-4016 GCA_040509255.1 Hyphomicrobium sp.
AGATCCATCGCGACCTCGCTCAAGCTTTTGGGAAGCGCCATGAAACGGCTGCGCATGATGACGACGGCTGTAGGCAACGCGACTAGCGTGTGGCCGAGCACGATCGCAATACGCGACGGCCCCAGACCGGCCAAGTTGACGAGGATCAACAAGGCGATACCGACGATGACGCCCGGGATAAGAATGGGCAGGCGCGCAAGCGCCGAGATCATGCGGGAAACGCGATCACCCGCCGAAACTTCCATGTAGCCGACGGTGACGCCGATCGCCGTCGCGAGAAAAGCAGCCGAAAATCCGACGGTCAAACTCGTTTCCAACGCGCGATGGAGGTTCCCGTTGTCGGCAAGGCTTCGATACCATTCGAGCGTGAACCCCGAGAGCGGAAAGGCTGCTTGGATCGAGTTGTTGAATGAAAAGAGCGGAATGATCGCAATCGGCAGATAGAGAAAGAGAACGTAAGCGACCAAGTACATCCTCAGCCAGCCGCCGTTTTTTGAAAACGCCGCGATCATGTCCGGCTCCCGAAATGCTTGTCGGCCGCGCGTGCGGCGAGCACGACGGCAAGGATCACGAGCATGACGATGACGGCAAGTGCTGAGCCGAACGGCCAGTCGTTCGCTTTTCCGAACTGCGCCTGGATCATCGATCCGATCATCGTGCTGTTCGGACCGCCAACGAGGGCCGGCGTCACATAGTCTCCCACCGTCGGCACGAAGACGACGAGCGCTGCCGCCATGACGCCCGGCATCGAGATCGGCAAGATCACTCGGCGGAAGATTGTCGATGGGCGCGCGCCCAAATCTTCCGCCGCCTCGATTAGGGATCGCGGCACGTTCTCCAGCGCCACGTAGATCGGCAGGATCGCAAAGGCCGCGTAAGCGTGCGAGAGCGTTATAACAACCGCGGCGGGCGTGTTCAGGAATGCGAGAATGGGCTCCGACGTGATCCCTGTCGTCAGAAGTGCGGAGTTCAGCACGCCGTTGAATGCGAGCACGATCTTCCAGGCAAAGACGCGCAGCAGATAGCTCGTCCAGAACGGGAGCGTAACAATGAAAAGCAGCACGCTCCGGTGCCGGCCGGCGTAAAAAGCAAGATAATATGCAACTGGATAAGCGGTCACGACGGTCGCGAGCGTGACGAAACCGGCAATGACGAGTGAGCGCAAGATCACTGTCGCGTACAGCGGATCTGACAACGCGTTCCAGAAGTTTTCGAATGTGAAGCCGGCGCCGAGCAACGAACCGTCGTCTGTCCGGACGCCGAGAAATAGAACGACGCCGAGGGCGAAGAGTACGAGGACCGACGTCGCGAGCCCGCCAGGTACCGACATCCCGAGCTGAAAAAGCCGGCGACGACTTTCGGAAGCCGCGGGTATTGCAAAGCCGCGATTGGCGGGAACGCTCATAAACTCGCAATCCTGAATTTCTGAAATACTTTTTCAGATCTGCGAAAAAGTCAATCGCTGTCCTCTACTTTTCGAGCATGTCGACGAGCCGGTACCACGCAATCGCCGCGCCGATACCGAGATTGCGGAAGAAGTGAAACGGGATAGGCCGTATCGGCGTGATCGGAAAAGGAATTACCTCGGCATCGCGCGACTGGAGATAGTCGACAAGCCGAGGCCCGAGCGCCGTCATGAGACCGACACCCCGTCCCTGGCAACCGGCGGCAATGACGAGACCGGGCTCGGGTTCGTGTACGTGCGGTAAGTGATCAAGCGTCATCGCGACCCGACCGTACCAGCGCTTTTCGATTTTCGCATTGGCGAGCATCGGATAGAGCCGCTTTAAGCTGTGCTCAAGATGCGCCCACGCGCTAGGGTTTTTGGGCTCGGCCATCGAGCCGCGGCCGCCTAACAACATGCGCCCGTTCGGGCCTTTCCGATAGTAGACGACTATGCGCCGGGAATCCGAGACGACCTGACCTTTGGGCAGAATCTTCGAGAGGGTTTCTTCCGCTAGTGGTTCGGTCGCGATCTGAAACGAATGTAGTGGCAGTAGCGACTGCGCAAGGCCCGGCACGAGACCATCCGCATAGGCATTCGTGGCGATGATGACGTTCTTAGCCCGGAGCAGTTTTCCTTCTACCGACGCAAGCGTCCAGGTGCCGTTTTGCTGAGTTAATCTTACGATCCGCGTGTTTTGTGCAATTTGCACGCCCGCCTCGGAAGCGATTCGCGCAAGCTCCCGCGCGTACGCGAAGGGTTGAATGGCGCCACCGCGTGGATCGATCCAGCCTCCGAGATATCCGCGGGCGCCCGTCAGGCGGGCAATCTCGGCAGCGTCGAGAAGCTTGGCGGAAACGCCGCGTTCGATCCACTGGCCCGCACGCCGTTCGGCGGCACGCATCGCAGTTTCGGTATGGGCGGCTTGTATCCAGCCATTGGCTTGGCGGGGGACTTCAAGGTGTTCGCGCTCGATCAACTTGAAAACGGCGTCCGGTAGCGCCGCGCCGAATTCGAGCAGGGCCGTTCCGCGTTTCTCGCCAAAATGAGCGAGGATCCAATCGGGATCATATTTAAAGCCAGCGATAACCTGGCCGCCGTTGAGGCCTGATGCGAGATCCCCGACGCGCTTCGCATCGAGAACACGCACCGATAGTCCTTGCCGCGCGCCATGAAGAGCGGATGAGAGACCCAGGATTCCGCCGCCCACGATGGCCAGATCGACGCGTTCATGCTCGGTCAGCGGAGCACTCAGAACGGGTGCGAATTTTGGGTCGGCCCACGCTGATTGGGTGTTCTCGCTCGACACCGACATGCGCCCCTGTTGAAATGCAGATCTACGGTTTCACATATGTGAAAAATTGTAAAGATGCTCGGGCTGGAGCATTTCCTTTGAAGGCCGTCACGTTGGAAAGGCTCCCTGCGACTGCTCGTCAGAGCAGATCCGACGGCCGGCCGGAGCAACCGAACCGCCGCTCTACATTCGACCGATGCCTACATTTCCCCAACGCAGCGAAACGATCAGCCCTAGGAACTTCGCTTAGCTGAGAGAACCCAGCGCCGTCCGTGTAGAGGCCCAACTTCTCGACATTTCAGGCTGAGATAACATGCGACGTGCGTTCGGCATTCGTAATGCACACAAACACGAGGCAAATAGTCGACGATTACCCCAACGCCGAAAGCGCGCGAAAGCACTTTTCCTTGATTATATTGGGATTAGAAAAGCGCCAGCCGACGTCAATCGACACTGACAGACGGGGTTGGTGGAGAGGGCTGGATTCGAACCAGCGTAGGCGAAGCCAACGGATTTACAGTCCGTCCCCTTTAGCCACTCGGGCACCTCTCCCCGGCCGCTTATCGCGGCTCCAGAAATGAAAGCGCCCTGCCAACCGGGCAGGGCCTTCGCAGGCGTTATCTTCACGGGGACCTTTCCTGTCAATCGGAAAAGCGGCAATGTGCGGCCTAGCCCGCCCCAAGGCCCAGCAAATCCATTCCGCCCTCACAAAAAGGCGAGATACAGCAGCTTTCGAGGCCATACCCTGCAGAAACCGCGTTTCAACAAGCCCTGGCGCGACAAGAAGCGCTCGAGCGACTTTTCCTCCGACCGCTCAAATCTTCCGCTCACCGGCAAAGGTCGGCGCGGCGACGCCAATCTGCGTCCGCGCGAAGATGACGGTACGATTCGGTTGTTCGGGTTTCATCCCGTCGAAGCTGCGCTAAAGAACCCCGCCCGCCGGGTGCTCCGCCTGTTGCTCACCGAGAATGCAGAGCGCCGTCTCCGCGACGCTGTGGGCCCCATCGAGCCGGCAATCGAGCGTGTCACGCCACGCGATCTCGACAAGCTCTTCGGACCCGATACCGTCCATCAAGGGGCGGCCCTTGAGACCGAACCCCTTCCCGAACCTGACTGGCAGGATTTGGCGGAGGCTGCGAACGGCCGTCCTCTCATCGTCCTCGACCAGGTCACCGACCCGCATAACGTGGGAGCAATATTGAGATCGTCTGCCGTATTTGGCGCGAGCGGTCTCGTGATGACCCGCCGGCACAGTCCGCCGCTGAACGGGGTCCTCGC